>NZ_JBPAOH010000022.1:0-74364 GCF_050875635.1 Tolypothrix sp. VBCCA 56010 | reverse complement strand
TCGATGTTATAGCATAACGGGTCGATGTTATAGCATAACGGGTCGATGTTATAGCATAACGGGTCGATGTTATAGCATAACGGGTCGATGTTATAGCATAACGGGTCGATGTTATAGCATAACGAGGTATTGTCAAATTTAAGAAAGCGATCGCATTAATCAAATGCTCAACCGTGGTCTGAATGTTGAGAAAAATTTGCCTCTCGCAATACTGTAGTATATATGTATCGTCGGTTCTTGTGGAAAACTGCCACTAGAGGTAATGGGGAAAGTTCGGTGCAAATCCGGCACTGTCCCGCAGCTGTAAGCAAGAATTTTCTTGTAAGTCAGAATGCCCGCCGACAAATAGGTAAGTTCCAACTCATCTACGAGGTATAGATGAAAACTCAACATGCTTTGTTTGTTTGTACCACTTGCTCAAGTGTCTGGAAAGATGGAAAGCGAGTTGGCGAAAGTGGCGGTGATAAATTATTCAAGCAATTGCAAGAACTGCACGCCTGTTGGGAATTGCATCAAGAATTCCCGATTCAGCCTGTAGAATGCATGAGTGCTTGCAATCGCGCATGTGCTATTTGCTTTGTAGCAAATGGTAAATACACTTATTTATTTGGTGATGTCTCGCCAGATTTATCAACTTCAGAAATTGCGAATGTGCTGGAGTGTGCGAGTAAGTATTACAATCATTCTGAGGGATTGTTGCCTTGGGCAGAAAGACCGGAACCACTGAAAAAAGGAGTTTTGGCAAGAATTCCTTCTCTAAAAGCTGACCAAGCCCCTTTGGGGCAGGGTGTAAGGGTGTAGGGTGTAGGGTGTGGGGAGAGGAAAAAAGGGTGGGGTGTAGGGTTCGAGTAATGAGGTTACGATTTTATAAAACGGCGTGAGTGTCTTTCTTTATGGCTACACCACACCCTACACCCCTCTTATTGACCTTCTGCCATCTTTAAAAGCGCGATACTCGCTCTTGAGTCGCTTTGCGATCGCATATTTCTTCAGTTCCCCGACTTCCTTAGGACTTACGCAAAATACCTCTGTAACTCTTATTTCTTCTCCTTACGGAGACGCTGCGCGAACGTGTACTTCGTCTCTTCTCCTTCTCCTTCTCCTTCTCCTTCTCCTTCGGAGACGCTACGCGAACGGAGACGCTACGCGAACGGAGACGCTACGCGAACGGAGACGCTACGCGAACGGAGACGCTACGCGAACGGAGACGCTACGCGAACGGAGACGCTTCGCGAACGTGGTTCGTTTTTCCGTGACTTGTGCGTAAGTCCTGTTCCTAAAAGTTGTCGGGGTTCTTGTATACTTCACAAAATTTTAACTTGCGTATCGGTCTAAAAATTTTTCTTGCTCGTCTGCATTGAGGAGAGTAGTCTAATTTTAAACACACAATTGTGCTTATGCGTCTCACCTCTCTTGATGTTTTTCGCGGCATTACCATTGCTGGTATGATTCTTGTGAATATGGCAAGCATCGCCGAACCGAATGTTTATCCGGCTTTACTTCATGCTGATTGGCACGGTTGCACGCCAACTGATTTAGTGTTTCCCTTCTTTCTCTTCATAATCGGTGTAGCGATGACTTTTTCGCTATCCAAGTACACCGAAGAGAAGAAACCCACATCAACTGTATATTGGCGTATTTTGCGCCGCGCCGCCATTCTTTTTGCCTTAGGATTGCTGCTGAATGTATTTTGGAATAAGGGCGTTGGGACTTTCGATTTCAGTAGTATCCGCATCATGGGAGTATTACAACGCATCAGCCTTGCTTATTTATTTGCGTCCTTGGCAGTCTTAAATATACCGCGTAAACAATTATGGATACTTGCAGGAGTGTTGCTTATCGGTTATTGGCTGGCGATGATGTATGTGCCTGTTCCCGGTTTTGGTGCGGGAGTGCTAACGCGAGAAGGTAATTTTGCAGCTTATATCGATCGCTTGATTATTCCCTCTTCACATCTATATAAAGGTGATGGCTTCAACTTCATGGGAGATCCAGAAGGGCTTTTTAGTACGATTCCCGCGATCGTTAGCGTTTTTGCTGGCTACTTCACCGGTCAGTGGATACGCAATCAGCCAGTCAAATCACGCACAAGTGTAGGTTTAGTATTATTTGGTATTGGTTGCTTAATTATCGGTTGGGCATGGGGTTTGACATTCCCAATTAATAAGAAGTTGTGGACGAGTTCTTATGTAGTTTTTACTACTGGTTGGGCGTTAATATTGCTAGCTGCTTGTTATGAACTTATTGAAGTGCGACGAATACGACGTTGGAGTAAAGGATTTGAAGTCTTGGGGTTAAATGCGATCGCTATTTTCGTTGCTTCTGTGTTACTAATTAAAATCTTGGTGAAAACCAACATCGGCAGCGGTGAAAAAGCTCCTAACACCTTCGATTGGATTTACAATAATCTTTTCGTACCTTGGGCAGGTGCTTTTAATGGTTCATTATTATTTGCCATTGTCACCGTGTTACTTTGGTTAGCTGTAGCTTACGGGATGTATCGCCAACGCTGGTTTATCAAAGTTTAAATGCTGGATCGTTAATATTTTGCACCATTTTCAATTAGCATCCAAACCCGCCTGCGATTCAAATCGCTGGCTAGCGATCGTCAACATTAGTGATAATAAAGAGATATTTACCTTTTCTTTTTGGATACAACATCGTAGGAAATCTTAGATCATGCAGAACAAATTTATTTATTGGTGGCAAAAGTGCTTGCGTTTTATCGTGGTACGTCTTGTAATACTCCCGAAGAAAGTGGCTGCTATCGTCGCAGCAGTGGTGACGATATTAATGTTAGGCATTTTGGGAAGCCCTACTCCGATGAGTTATGCAATTACAATTTCTCAAGCTTCTGTTGTAGTAAATCCCAGCAAGTATATCCAGGATAAACAGACAACATTAGAAGCAAAAGTACCAAATATAAATGTGTATCGCAGTCCCGACTGTAGCTGTTGTGGTGGGTGGATTGACCACTTAAAGACACACGGTTTTTCAGTCCAAAACTTTCCTACACCTGATATCGAGGCAGTCAAACAAAGGTACAAAGTGCCGGATAACCTAACATCTTGCCACACGGCAATTGTGAATGGATATGTAATCGAAGGACATGTTCCAGCAAACGACATTAAACGTCTGCTTCAAGAAAGACCAAATGTTTCCGGCTTATCTGTTCCCCAAATGCCCGTAGGTACTCCTGGGATGGAGATAGGAGATAAAAAAGATCCATTTACTGTGTTTTCTTTCGCTCCCAAGGACAAAATTATGGTATTCAATGATTATCCCTATTCAGCAAACTAATCCCCGTAATTTCTCCAGTTCGTGTCTGCAATTCCTCCAGGAGCAAGCTTTCCAGCTTTCGAGCGCCGTCTAACTCAGGTTAATAGTTAAAGTCCATTTTAATGGACTATTAGCCATAGGTTTTAACCTATGGCGGGATACCTATTTCCCTAAAATATTCAATATGGCGGGATATCTATTTCCCTAAAATATTCAATAATGCTTGTCGATAAATCTTGAGTCCTTCTGCGTTGAGATGATCGCCATCAGTTGTAAAATTATCTTTCAAAACATTATTTTCATACAACGGTGCTATACCTTCAGCCACAACTGGGACATTTTCTGAAGCTGCGACTTGATTAATCGCAGCGTTGATTTGTTCGACTTTAGGGAGTGGAGCTGCTAAACTTGGATCTTTGCTAGCGGCAACAGTTGAGTAAAAAGCGGGAATGAGAAAAATCTGTTTAGTTCCGGATGTTCTCACAAGTGCGATCGCTTCTTTCAACTTTTTGCTAAACTCTTCATCACTAAGTTGATACAAAGCATCATTTGCCCCAACAGCAATGATGGTTTTGTCACATTTAACCTTGGTAGGAGTTAAACGTTGCAGTTGTTGAACTAACGAGATTGAACTCAAACCATTAATTCCAAAATTAAAATTACCTTCCCCAAGAGTATTACCAATTTGAGCGGAAATAGAATCGCCAAACAAACAGCCGGAAAATTGCTTACCTTCGCTTGCGTATACTTGATATTGTAGTTCCAGTTGCCATAAAGGTGAAGAACTTAAATTATCTTTTGCTGTTGCATTATTAGAAGCAAAAAATAACTTTGATTTGCTGAGTAAGTCTAAAGTTGCTGGTACATCAATAACTAATCTATCACTGGGATAAGCTTCTAAAAAGCTGACTATACTTAAACCTTCTGGTGATTTTGCGCCGATAAGCAAAGCAGATCGTAGTGCTGGTACACCTGCTTGATCGCGTCGAGCGATCGCTTTTGAAGCTCCATATAAAAATAGTTTACCAATTTGTGAATCTATCAGCTTATTTAAAGCCACAATATCCAGAGACTTTTTCGCCTGAAGCGCTTGTTGTAACTGTGCTTGCTGTTTAGGTTTTAAATAACCCAAAAAAGATTGCAAATCAGACGATACTTTTTTGGTTTCCGCATACTTACGTAAATCTGCTACTGGAAGAGATTGATCGAATATTCCATATCTGACAACAATTTTCTCAGCTGCCAAACTGAAAGATGAACCGAGAAAACTATGAAAAGTTAAAAATATTAAGCAACCAGATAAACATAATATAAGACGATATAAATTTTTAATCATTGGTAATTGTTGGTTGATAGTTGATAGTTGATAATCAGTAGGGTGTGTTATGCCGTAGGCTAACGCACCTTGAATTCTTGACGGTGCGTTGCGCGACAACACACCCTACATTTAAATTTCTTAACTAACTCCTAACTCCTAACTCCTAACTCTTAACCATTTTCCCATTCATCAACATAAATAGACAAACTCAATTTGGGAATAATCAAGCAGTAGATATGGAGATGATATGGAAGAACGCGCATATTGGGTAGCTTGGTCGCAAATTTCGGGAATTGGTCCAGTATTGATACAACGGTTGCAACAGCATTTTGGCACGTTGGCTGCCGCTTGGAAAGCAGATTCTAAAGAATTGGGTTCAGTAGAGGGTTTTGGTTTGCAGACGCTGGAAAAGGTGATAAAACAACGTTCTCGCTTGCATCCCGAACAACTACTGATCAAGCACCAGCAAGAAAATCCTTATTTTTGGACACCAGCTGATGTAGATTATCCGCGTTTGCTGCTAGAAACACCTAGTCCACCGTCAATTTTGTATTATCGTGGTGAAGTGGACTTGTCAGAAAATCTCGGACAAAAGCCGCTGGTTTCGATTGTCGGGACGCGCAAACCTACAGAATATGGTATCCGTTGGACTCGTCAAATTAGCACGGCTTTGGCGAAAAATAATTTTACAGTTGTTTCTGGAATGGCAGAGGGAATTGACACTGAATGTCATTTTGCCGCGATGAAAGCTGGTGGACGCACTTTAGCAGTTTTGGGTACGGGTGTAGATGTCATCTATCCACAGAAAAATCGCGATTTGTACAAGCAGATTTTGACATCTGGGTTAGTGCTGAGTGAATACAGCGCGAAAACACCACCCGATCGCACTCATTTTCCCCGTCGCAATCGAATAATTGCCGGGTTGACTCGCGCTGTTTTGGTGATGGAAGCACCGATAAAATCTGGTGCTTTAATTACAGCGCGATACGCAAATGAATTTGGACGAGATGTTTATGCATTACCTGGTAGACTGGATGACCAGCCATCCCAAGGATGTTTAAAGTTACTTTATCATGGAGCAACGCCGATTCTCAGAGAACTTGATGAACTGTTAAAGATGTTGGGGGCAATACCACAACTTGATGTAATTGAAGCTTCACCAATACCGCAGGAGTTGCCTTTGCTAAATTTACCACGAGAACTGGAACAAGTTATGGAGGCTATTTCTTCGGAGTCTTTGCCTTTTGATTTTATTATCCAACAAACGGGGATGAATGCTGGCTCGGTTTCTAGTGCTTTGTTGCAGTTGGAACTTATGGGTTTGATTTCGCAGTTACCGGGAATGCGGTATCAACGGTGTTGATATGCATGGAGGAAGCACTCTCCGTGCTTACTACGAAAGAAAAATTTACATATTATCTTTGAGGGTAATATTGGGGATTGGTTATGGGGTATTGGTAGCTGCTGTTGGGTGAAGGATTTATGTATGGGGGTGGATAACTTCCTGTATTGTTGGGTAAAGGTGGCATGAGTGGGGGTTGATAACCGCTTGCGGGTGAAGTGTTGAGTGTGGGGTTGGTTTGAGGTGTGATGACTGGGGATTGATAACCGCTTACGGGTGGAGTGTTTCCTATAGGGTTGGGTGTAATCGCATTTTGGCTGAATTGTTGGTAAGCAATACCAGAAATTGCACTGATGAGTTTTTCGGCGCGAGCATCGTTATTCGGACGTTGTATCATGACAGCGGCGATGTAGCGCTTGCCAGTGGGCATATCAACTAAACCAGCATCCGCTAACATTGTACCAATATCGCCGGTTTTGTGAGCAATTGTTGCGCCGACTCCCAAACCAGAGGGTAATAATGTATCTTTCTCTGTACGGCGCATGATATCGAGCAAGCGATCGCGCGATTGCAAACTCACTAAATTACTTTGATTCACCATCATAAGTAAATTCCCCAATTCTTTCGGACTGGTGGTGTTTGTACCTTCTAAATCTGGAAGTTTGTTACGAATAACGGTGGTTGTCAAACCCCAACTGCGAAAACGCTGATTTAACGCTTCTATACCACCTAATTTGGCAATCAGCATATTTGTAGCGGTGTTATCGCTGATTGTAATCATTTTCGTGGCAACTTCCAGCGCGGTGAACTGAGTTCCCACAGGTTTATATTGCATATTTCCCGAACCACCTGCAACCATATCCTGTTGCATGGTTAGAGTTTCATCTAAGCGAATTTTGCCTGCATCTACATCTTGGAAAAATGCCACCAAAATCGGCACTTTAATTGTGCTAGCTGCGGGGAAACTTGCACCAGCGTTTACATCTACATAAGCACCACTATTCAAATCTACCAAGAAAACTCCTGGAGTCAAATTTGGACTTGCCAGTGCCAAATTCTGCACAGCATTTTTTAAGGAGGTGATTTCCTGAGATAAATATAAACCGCCACCAGCAACTTGAGAATTCTGGGTAGGTTGTGGTTGACTTTGCCCAACATTTTCACTATTCGATGCCGATGAAGTCGAGTTAATCCGAGTAGCAGGATCTAACACTGATAGCATTGTACCAACGATCGCACCAATACCAACTCCGACAATTAACAAGCGCATTGCATATAACAACGATCTTGCCATTGGCTTTAATTTAGTTTTGCGCGATCGCCTAACTGTTTTTGATACTACCTGCTTTCGTATCGGCTTTAAGTTTGCATCGGTGGGTTTAAAGGGTGGTATTGTTTTCTTGACAGCAGATGGCATAACTAAACCCGGTCGTGTCTTCGGCGCACCTGGAGGAGTAAGTGTAGTGCTGATTTTTTGGGGACGCGAACGCGGTTGGCTCTTTTTCTGTTTATTTTGTCCTACTGGTTGCACTTTACGCTCAACTTGGCGTCGGTTGCTGGGTTGACGCCGTGAGAAAGCGGTTAGTTTGTCACTTGATTCTGACACTGCTACTCCTTATGACCCACTCAAAAAAGTTTATTGCATCCCGATCCAAAACTTACTGAAATCATTTTTTACCACTAACCAGTAGCATTTTTGCGTTTAGTTTAAGTTATATTCATGATTTTGGGGAGATGATCCGTATATAGTAAACGATGACTTACAAGTTTTCACGATCGCGTAGCGCGTCCTGTTGCTCAACTGCACTCTTTTCAGTTGCCTCGTTGCTTTGCAACGAGGGAGGCATTTCTGAAAGAAATGCCTCAGCAACATACGGACGATCGCTCTGACTCCCTATTGCCCATTCTACCTGCCGCAAAATTCCCCGTAACATAGCTACTTCCTTAGTTTGCAGTCCAGCGCGATTGTAAAGTTGGCGAAATTTTTCCATCCGACTAGCTGCCGTATGCGGATAAATGTAACCAATTTGCAACAACAGCGATTCTAATTGTTGGTAATATGTTTCCACAACCTCAAAAGGTGCGAGTTCAGTTTTGTTTAAGCTTTGATTATTACTTTCTTTGACATTTTGTGTCAGTTCATAACAGCATATTCCCACAGCCATTGCCAGATTCAGCGATGGATAAATAGAATCGGTGGGAATGCGAATAAATCTCTGAGCGTAATTTAACTCTTCATTACTTAAGCCCCGGTCTTCCCTACCGAAAATCAACGCTGCTGATGTTTTTGGCTCCTGCAATAACCAGGGTAATGCATCGCGGGGATTTTCTAAAGGCGTTTCCCAATCGCGCACTCTCGCAGTTGTAGCGATCGCTTTCACACATCCTTGCAATGCTTCCGGCAAAGTTGCCACCGATACCGCAGATTCTAAAACATCGTCGGCATGAACTGCCATTTTTTTTGCTTCCATCCCCAAAAAGTCACATTGAGGATTAACCAATACTAAATGATGTAGCCCGAAATTTTTCATCACCCGTGCTACAGACCCCACATTCATTGGACCTGCTGGTTCTACCAACACAATTTTTAACCAGTCCAATTTGATTTCTTGCATCGCATTATCTGTGAATTGAAAAGCGCTTTTGGGAATACTAAAGCCGGAAGTCTCAAAACAGCATTATGACTAGCAGCCAAGTTAGCATTCCCGGATATTGCATCAACGAGCAACTTTATGACGGTTCAAGAACTTTAGTTTATCGCGCTGTGAGAGAAATTGACTCTCTACCTGTGGTGATAAAACTGCTGAAGAATCCTTATCCCAGTTTTACAGAATTGGTGCAGTTTCGCAATCAATACACCATCGCCAAAAATCTCAACGTACCTGGAATCATTAAAACTTACAGCTTGTCAGCGTACCAGAATGGCTATGCGTTGGTGATGGAAGACTTTGGTGGGATTTCCTTAAAAGATTATTTTGCCTCTGTAGAGACGCGACGCCAGACGCTACAACGGAGGGAACCTCACGCCAGTCGCCTCAAGTCGGGAAACCCGCCCACGGCGCTGGCTTTGCAACGCGCTGGCTCATATATCGCGTCTTTACAAGAGTTATTAGAAGTTGCGATCGCCCTGTGCGATACATTAGATATACTCATTCGCGATCGCATTATTCACAAAGATATTAAACCCGCGAATATTCTGATTAATCCCGATACCAAAGAAGTTAAATTAATTGACTTTAGTATTGCATCTTTATTGCCACGAGAAACTCAAATATTGATGAGTCCGAATGTATTGGAAGGAACACTTAACTATTTATCGCCAGAACAAACCGGAAGAATGAATCGCGGAATTGACTACCGCACAGATTTTTATTCTAGTGGTGTTACTTTTTACGAATTACTCACCGGACAATTACCGTTTAAATCGAATGATGCGATGGAATTGTTACATTGTCATATCGCCAAACTTCCGCCATTAGCACATGAGATTAATCCCAAAATTCCGCCTGTAATTTCATCCATTATCAGCATTCTTATGGCGAAAAATGCTGAAGATCGCTATCAAAGTGCATTTGGTTTGAAATATGATTTAAAAAATTGTTTGCATCAACTTCAAGAAAATGGTGTAATTGAAGATTTTCCACTGAGAGAGCGGGATGTGTGCGACAGATTTATTATCCCGGAAAAACTTTACGGTCGAGAAAACGAAGTTCAAATACTCCTAGAAGCCTTCGATCGCGTAGCCGGCACCTGTTGTTCCCAGCTTGAGACTAAAAACGAGGGACAGCGTGAGTTAATGTTAGTAGCAGGTTTTTCCGGGATTGGGAAAACAGCAATAGTCAATGAAGTTCATAAACCAATTGTCCGTCAACGCGGCTATTTTATCAAAGGCAAATTTGACCAATTTAATCGGAATATTCCTTTTTCTGCTTTTGTCCAAGCATTTCGAGATTTGATGGGACAATTGCTAAGTGAAAGTGATACTCAGCTATCAACTTGGAAAAACAAAATTTTACAAGCCGTGGGTGACAATGGGCAAGTCATTATTGAAGTAATTCCCGAACTGAAACAAATTATCGGTCAACAACCATCCGCAACAGAACTTTCTGGAACTGCGGCACAAAATCGCTTTAATTTATTATTTCAAAAGTTCATTCAGGTATTCACTACAAAAGAACATCCCTTAGTGATTTTCTTAGATGATTTGCAATGGGCAGATTCAGCATCTTTGAAATTGACGCAATTGCTGATGAGCTCAGAAAGTGGATATTTATTATTAATTGGCGCATATCGTGATAATGAAGTTTCGGCGGCACATCCGTTGATGTTGACGTTAGAAGAAATTAACAAAGTAAATGCGACAATTAACACGATTACGTTAGCACCGCTGAGTTTATCAAGTTTAAATCAATTAATTGCTGACACTCTTAGCTGTTCGGGAGAAATTGCCCAGCCATTAACGAAATTGGTATGCCAAAAGACAAAAGGCAATCCATTTTTTAGTACGCAATTTCTGAAAGCGCTGCATGTTCATAAGCTGATACAGTTTGATTTTGATGCGGTAAATTGGCAATGCGATATTGCGGCGGTGAAGGCGTTAGCGTGCGATGATGTAGTTGAGTTTATGGCGTTGCAGTTGCAGAAGTTGCCGGAAGTGACGCAGAATGTCTTGAAATTGGCAGCGTGCATTGGTAATCAATTTGACTTGGCAACATTGGCGATCGTGTCCGAACAATCGGAAACCGAAACCGCTGCAAACCTTTGGAAAGGTCTGCAAGAGGAATTAATTTTGCCTACTAGTGAAATTTACAAGTTTTATCAAGATGATGGTAATAGCAAAGAATCTACTCAATTATCAATTAGCAATCACCCGTTACCAAATTATAAATTTTTGCACGATCGCGTCCAGCAAGCTGCTTATTCCTTGATTCTGGAAGAACAAAGAAAGACAACTCATCTGAAAATCGGTCAACTACTGCTGAAGAATACGTCTCCAGAAAAACTCGAAACAGCTATTTTCGACATTGTAAATCAGTTGAATATTGGAATTGACACGCTTACTGAACCGTCACAAAAAACGGAATTAGCCAGACTCAATTTAATCGCTGGACGCAAAGCCAAAGCCGCAGCAGCTTACGAACCAACATTCAAGTATTTGCTTCTTGGATTAGCGCTTTTAGGGTCTGATTGGCTTGAGTATGATTTGGCACTGACACTGCATTCTTTAGCAGCAGAAGCAGCTTATCTAACTGGTAACTTTGAACAGATGGAAAAATTGGCTGATATTGTTTTACAACAAGCAAAAACGATTCTGGACAAAGTGAAAGTTTATGAAGTGAAAATGCAAGCTTGGATGGCGCAAGGCAAAATGATTGAAGCTGTCAAGCTAGGGTTACAAATACTGGAATTATTGGATATTAAGTTACCAGATTCCCCAACTTTCCTGGATATTCAGCAAGCTTTAGAAGAAACCGCTACATACATACAGGGAAAGAACATCTCCGACTTAATTAATTTGCCGTTGATGACCGATGCTCACAAACTGGCAGCAATGCGGATACTAGCAAACATGATAGCTCCATGTTCTGCGGTGATGCCAACACTGTTACCGCTGACGGTGTTATCTCAGGTCAAGTTATCGATTCAATATGGCAATGCTCCTTTCTCACCCTTTGCTTATGCGATGTACGGACAGATTTTGCAAGGCATTGTCCTGGACATTGAGACTGGTTATCAATTTGGCAAATTAGCCTTAAGACTGGTAGAACAGCTAAACGCTAATGAACTGAAAGCTAAATCATTCTTTATTGTCGGTTTCAGCACAAAACATATTAAGGAGCATCTGCGGCAAACGCTGCCTCTTTTTCAAGAAGCTTATACTAGCGGACTGGAAAATGGAGATTTAGAATTTGCTGCTTGGGCAGCAATGTACCAATGCAAATATTCTTATTTTCTCGGTCGGGAAATTACTTCTCTAGAAAAAGAAATAACAATTACCAGTTACGCTTTAACTCAATTTAAGCAAGTGGTAATTTTAAACTATCACGAAATCTTACAACAGGTAGTCTTAAATTTGCTGGGGAAAACAGACGAACCCTGCCGTTTAGTTGGTGAAGCGTACAACGAAGAAACAAAGCTACCGCATCTTTTGGCAGTTAACGATCGACCAGGACTGCACTTTTTGTATATGCACAAACTGATTCTCTGTTATCTATTTGGAGAATCTGCTCAAGCTTTAGTTAATGCAGAATGTGCCGTCAGGTATTTAGACGCGGTACGGGGGATGCTCTGCGATCCAATCTTGCATTTTTATGATTCTCTGGCACGGCTAGCAATTTATTTTGATTCTGAGAAAATTCAGCAGCAGGAGATATTAGCAAAAGTACAAGCGAATCAAGAAAAAATGCTACTCTGGGCACATCATGCTCCAATGAATTTTCAGCATAAATTTGATTTAATCGAAGCCGAAAAATATCGGATTTTAAAACAAAAAACTGAAGCGATGGAGATGTATGAAAGCGCGATCGCTCTTGCAAAACAAAACGGTTACATCCAAGAAGAAGCACTTAGCAATGAACTGGCAGCTAAATTCTACCTCGATTGGGGCAAACAAAAAATAGCTCAGACATACATGCAAGAAGCGTACTATTGTTACGCTCGTTGGGGGGCAAAAGCCAAAGTAGAAGACTTAGAAAAACGCTATCCCCAACTGCTTGTTGCTTTAAAGCAGAACCAACAACGCTTGCAACTAAACGAAACTCGTTCCAGCAATAAATCCTCATTTTTACATCAAACCATCCAAACAACCCGCTCTAGCAGCAGTATTTCTGAAGCTCTTGATTTCGCTAGCATTTTCAAAGCTTCACAAGTTTTATCGAGTGAAATTCAATTAGAACAATTGCTTTATACCTTAATGGAAGTGGTGATGGAAAATGCTGGAGCGAAAATGGGTGCTTTGCTCTTGCTGAAAAACGATACCCTCGTAGTTGAAGCCATAGCCAACATTAACGAGGGTGTCACCATTCTGTCTGTGCCAGTGGAAACTAGCGTTGCTGTTCCCCTGAGATTGGTGAACTATGTCAAACACACGTTAAAAACAATTGTGCTGGATGATGCTACAGCAGAAAATGATTTTATCGCTGATTCGTATTTGATGCAACAACAACCTAAAAGTGTGTTGTGTATGCCAATTTTAAATCAGGGTAAGTTAATCGGATTGTTGTATTTGGAAAATAAATTAACGATTGGTGCATTTACACGCGATCGCGTTGAAGTCATTCAACTATTATGCGCCCAAGCTGCCATCTCTTTAGAAAATGCCCGTCTTTACCAACAATCACAAAATTATGCTCAACAATTAGAGCAGTCATTGCACGATTTGCAACACGCTCAACTGCAAATGGTGCAAAATGAAAAAATGGCAACTTTGGGTAACTTAGTTGCAGGTGTTGCACACGAAATTAACAACCCAATTGGATTTATCAAAGGCAGTCTTAGCAACACAGAGCAATTTATCCAAGATTTACTTGCTCATGTGCAGTGCTACCAAGAACATTATCCCACCCCAGCGCTGCAAGTCATCGACCATGCGGAAGATATTGACCTAGAATTTCTCACGCAAGACCTACCAAAGCTGGTAAGCTCGATGAAGGTAGCAATTGAACGCATTAAAGACATCAGTACCAGCCTTCGCACTTTCTCCAGAGCCGATACTGCCGAAAAAGTCGCCTGCAACCTGCATGAAGGAATTGAGAGTACGCTGTTGATTTTGAAATATCGCCTCAAAGCGAACGAAAAACGTCCGGCGATTGAAGTCATCACCAACTACGGTAAATTACCGCCTGTTAAGTGCTTTTTAGGACAGCTTAATCAAGTATTTATGAACATTCTCGCTAATGCAATTGATGCTTTAGATACATCGATTGAAAAGCGAACATTTGCCGAAATACAAGCTAATCCTTTGCAAATAGACATTTGCACCGAAGTTACAAGCGAAAAGCACGCAGTAGTGATTCGTATCAAAGATAACGCTTTGGGAATGCCATCAGAAATTCAAGCGCGTATCTTTGACCATTTATTTACAACCAAAGAGGTTGGTAAAGGGACAGGATTAGGATTGGCGATCGCGCGTCAGATTGTCGAACAAACCCACAATGGTCAGTTAACTTGTAACTCTGTCCTTGGTCAGGGAACCGAATTTGTCATTCAAATTCCCTTTGCTTGAGACTTATCTTTAAGCGGGCGATGGGACTCGAACCCACGACGTTCACCTTGGGAGGGTGAGATTCTACCACTGAATTACACCCGCAAATCTTTTAGCCTTATTAAGACTAAAAGGCATTATACCACATTATATCGTTTAGGTAGTAGGTAGTAGGGTGTGTTGTCGCGCAGCGCAACGCACCATCAATCATTAGATGGTGCGTTAGGACGTTCCGTCCATAACGCACCCTACCTATCACACATATTGTAGAGACGTTCCGGACCGAACGTCTCTACTAAACGGACATGATATTATTTGTGAATTGAGTATTCAGAGGGCGGTTCTTCCCTACCAGGAGGCAAACTCATAACTTCTTCAACAGCGACCTTCTTGGGACGCCGTTTCTTCTTGCCTATACCATATTTTGCCGTATCTACAATCCACCTTTGGAAAGAGTCGATGTAGGTAAATATCACCGGCACAACCACCAAAGTCAGCAAAGTGGAAGTTGTGAAACCGCCCAGAATTGCAACTCCCATCGGTTGACGAACTTCAGCACCGGCACCAATTCCTAAAGCTAGAGGAATGATACCGGCAATAGTTGCCAAAGAAGTCATCAAAATTGGGCGCAAACGGGACAATCCGGCTTCTAGGAGCGCCTCACGTTGTTTTTTGCCTTCTTGGAGATTCACCATCGCATAGTCCACCAAGAGAATCGAGTTTTTGGTAACAACTCCCATCAACAAAACGATACCAATCAGCGCGTAAATTCCCAAGGGTTTTTGAGCAACCATCAAGGCTACGAGTGCCCCACCTAAACAAAAGGGCAACGCCATCATAATCGCTATGGGATAGAGGAAGTTATTATACAGCAAAACCAGAATCGCATAGATACTCATTAATGCCAGCCCCAGTGCAGTACCAAAGCGACTGAAGATTTCTGCCATAATTTTCGCACTTCCAGACGGTTGCTGAGTGACTCCTGGTGGCAAGTTGGTGAATGCAGGTAACTTGTCAACTGCATTTACTGCTTCTCCTAAAGAGATACCTTGCAAGTTGGCTTCCACCGCAACTTGACGAGAGCGATCGAAGCGGTTGACGGTTGCAGGACCGCTACCAAAACGGATATCTGCCACAGCAATCAGGGGAACCAAGGTGTTATTTTGAGTCGGGACTTGCAGATTTTTGATAGTGTTGATGTCTGTTCGCGCTTTCGGGTCGATTTGCACGCGAATTGGAATTTGGCGATCGAGAAGATTGTATTTCGCTAAATTTGCCTCGTTATCGCCTATAGTTGCAAGCGTTGCTGTCCGGGCAATTGCTTGCACGGTTACGCCTAAATCTGCGGCACGCTGCGGATCGGGAATTACCAAAATCTCTGGTTTTACCAGACTTGCAGTTGAGGACACTTCCACTAATCCCGGTACGGTTCGCATCTGCTTTTCTAATGCGTTAGCAGCTTCAAGCAATGCGTCTGGATTCTCACTTCTGAGAACTATGGATAATTCTTTGCCGGTGTCACCAGGTCCTTGACTTTGGAAACTAATTCTCGCTCCCGGTATTTGCTGGAATAAAGGACGTATTTGCACCTCAAACTCTTTTTGAGAAACTTTTCGTTCTTCTCTGGGTTTGAGTTTGACGGTGAGGGTAGCTAAATTTATTTCTTCTGTGGCTAGCACGCTTTCAACTGCTGGATTTTGCCGGATGAGGTTGGTTCCTTGCGTCGCTACTTTGTTGATATCTAGCAAGGTAGAACCTGGGGGTAATTCTATCGAAACAACGGAAATACCCAAATCTCCGTCATCCACAAAACCCTTGGGGATACCCGGAATCAGCATCAAACTGGCAATGAAGAAAGCGAGAGCGATCGCCAATGTTGTCAATCTATGGCGTAATGCCCACTTCAACAGTGATTTATAAGGTTGAAAGCGTCGTCGGCGAGAAGAAGGCGAAGAAACGCTTTGGGCTTTTAACTCCGAGGGGTAGGGGGGAAGTGAGAAAGGAATTTCTTCTTCTTGATTCTTTTTGGAACCTAGAAACGGAAATTTTAGCCCAAAAAATCTGATTCCTTTTTTGCGCTTGTGCTGTTTTGCACCTTCGTCGTGTTTCTTATCCTTGAGTAAATACGCACCCATCATCGGCGTAACCATCCGTGCCACAAAAGTTGAGAAAATTGTGGAAACGGCAACGGTGACTCCAAAAGGTTGGAAAAACTGCCCAGGAATACCACCCATAAAAGCAACGGGCAAAAACACGGCAATAATAGTCGCGGAACTCGCAATCACCGCTAATCCCACTTCATCAGAAGAGTCAAAAGAAGCTTCCCAAGCTGTTTTGCCCATTGCCATGTGCCGTTCCATGTTCTCAATTTCCACAACGGCATCATCCACCAAGTTACCCACCGCTAGCGCTAATCCCAACAAAGTCATGTTGTTGAGGGTATAACCTAACGTTTGCTGGACAAAAAAGGTAGGAATAATCGACAAAGGCAAAGCTACTGCTGTAATTAATGTTGCTCGCCAGTCTTTCAAAAATACGAGAATTACTATTACCGCCAGCAATGAGGCTTGAATTAATTCATCAATTGTGCTTTCATACGAGGCACGCACGGGGGTGGCTCTGGTATAAATTAATTCAAGCTTCACGTCTTTAGGAAGGGTTTTTTGCAGTTCTTCTAACGCTGCTTTTACTCCTTCTTCTACCGTCACCGTGACGCTACCCGTACTCCGCAATACTTGGAAGGCTACCACCGGTTTGTTATTCAACCGTGCAGATTGGCGGATGTCACCAAATTTATCTTCTACCGTCCCCAAACTAGATAAGGGCACGGAACCACCATTAGGTAAGACAATTTCGTAATTTTTCAGGTCATTGACGCTTTTGGCACTACCGAGAGTACGAATACTTTGTTCGCTACCGCCAACTTCGCCGCGTCCACCAGGTAAGTTGATGTTAAAAGCGCGTACTTGGTCGTTTACCTGGGTAGCGGTGATGCCTAGGGATTGTAAACGATTTGGGTCAAGGTTAATCCGAATTTCTCGGTCAACTCCACCTATACGCCTAACTTGTCCCACTCCCTTGACTGATAATAAAGCGCGGCTGATAGTTTGGTCTACGAGGTTACTTAATTCTTCTACAGTTTGCTTGCTGGATGTAACAGCGTAGGTGACGATGGGACCGCCGGCAAAATCTACACGTTCGACTATCGGATCGTTGATATCTTGGGGTAAATCTTGGCGGATTTGGGAAATTGCGTTGCGGACATCGTTGGTAGCGCGATCGCTATTTGTACCCAAAATAAAAGTTATTATCGTCCTCGATGAACCATCAGTAACGGTGGAACGCAATTCATCGATGTTTCCTAACCCAGCAACAGCATCTTCAATTTTTTTCGTCACTTGAGATTCAAGTTCCGCAGGACCTGCGCCTGGTTGGGTAACGCTAACCGAAACTGTTGGCACATCAATATTTGGGTTAGTATCAATTCCCAAAGAAATGAAGGAGAACCAACCGATTATTGTCAACATTAAAAATATAACTATCGTCGGGACAGGTTTTTTAATTGCCCAAGACGAGATATTGAAAGACATATAAATTTTGGTAATTGGTAATTGGGCATTGGGCAATGGGCAATGGGCATTGGGGAGGCAGTGCCGTGCGGAGGTTCCCTCCGTTGAGGCATCTGCCGTCATGGGGCATTGGGGAGGCACTGCCTCCCCAATTCCCCATTACCCATTCCCCATTCCCCATTCCCCATGCCCCACTATGCATTAACTACTGTCTGTTGACTACGCGCACTTTATCGCCATCTTTGATGTATCCTGCGCCATCTACAACTACGCGATCGCCTACTTTCAGACCTTTTTTAATTTCCACTCTGCTACCAATAAGACTTTCTCCTCTTTCTACTTTCACAGCACGTACTGTGTCTTCACCCGATAGAATGAATACACTGGTGCTACCATCCGGTTGGGGTAATACCGCTTTTTCTGGTGCTGCCATCCCTACCGTTGTATTGGTGGTAATCAGCGCACGCGCAAACATTCCGGGTTTGAGTAAATTTGTCTGCGGTAAGTCAATTTTTACGGTTGCTTCACGTCTTTGCTGATTAATCAGCGGTTGTATCTCTCTAACTCGTCCTTGCAAGCGCACGCGGTTATCGAGATCCGAGGTAATTTGCGCGGGTGCGTCAATTTTCACTTGTGGTAATTGAGTTTCGGGAACCAGCGCTTGAAGTTCTAGACTGCCGTTACTAATAATGGAAAATAGCTTTTGCGTACCACCAACTACAGTTCCTACCTGAGTTTGCGGCGGTACTCCCGTCACATCTCCAACTCTAACTAGTCTCTCGGCTATAAGCCCAGAAACTGGCGCACGCACCACAGTTTGTCCCTGCTGAGTTCTGACTTGTTGGACTTTCGCATTACTACTCTTGACAGCAGCTTGGGCGCTGTTGATATTCGCGCTGGCGATGTTGACATTTGCTTGGGCACTCTTGACAGCAGCTTGAGCACTCAAGACATCCTGTTCGGCGCTTCTAACATTGGCTTCGGCGAGACGCACGGCTTCTGTAGCTGTTGCTACAGTTGTTGTCCGAGTCAAGAGTTCTTGTTTGCTAATTGCACCTGCATTTGCTAATTGTTGATAGCTTTCGAGATTCTTTCTGGCTTCATCTAACCTCGCCTTAGTTTGAGCCACATCAGCAAGTCTTTGCTGCACTACCGCTTGCCGGGAAGCCACATTTGCCTGACTGGTGGCTACAGCCGCTTGCTTTGAAGCTAGATCCGCCTGTTGAGATCCTACATCTGCCTGCTTTGATTCCACATCAGCTCTTGCTTGACGAATTTGGTCTTGCAATACTGAATCATCCAGAATTGCCAAAACTTGACCTTGTTTAACTGAATCTCCTTCTTTTACTAAGACTTGTTTGATTTGCAAGCCATTAGTTTGCGGTAATACCGGAATCAAATCACGCGCTGTTACAGTACCTGTAGTACTTAGGGTACGGGCGACACGAGTGATTTCAACTGGAGCGACGGTGACTGTCATTGAGGGGGCAACACTTGCGGCAGGTTTAGTTGCTACCGGATTTTGTTGACCGGCGGAACGATTAGCTAATAAACGCACTCCGCCTAAAGCGATCGCTATTCCCAAAGTAGTACCCAGCAATAGCGGTAATAGCCAAGGACGCGATCGCCTACTAACCCGTTCTTCCTCAAAGTCAGCATCCTCGATTTCCCTAAGGTCTTGCACCTCAAACTTTTCCTCGCCCACAGTCATCTCTCCCTCCACAAGTACCCAAACGCTAATAATGGTAATTGCTTAAAAAAACTTTAAATTAATTACTATATATTAACTATGACTCATTACCTACGCTTATGGCTGTATGAATACGTAAAATCTATCTATAAAAAAGTCATATTTTGCGAAAGTGGAGAAGTTAGCACCCCTATCTGTAAGGCTTGAGTAGCAATAAAGCGCGAAATTAGAATTTATCACCGTAAATTCCCCACGAAAGAAGCCGTCAAAAGCGAACTTCTTTCATTTTTACTTTCATAGTCCGTATAATGTCTTCACCTGATCGGGTGAATGCAATCGCATTGACATTTGGTTGTAGTCAATCAGATCGTTGTTTAGCACTGTCTATAACTTTGCGCTTCATGAAGGCGATCGCCTATGCTGTGATAGATACATTCACAGCACAGGACACCCACTTATAAATGCGATCGCCTATGGCGGGCGCTTTGCGCCATCGCATTCATAGCTACTGGACAAATCTGCGTACTCAATTCCAGCAAATGCCTGCCCAATTATTTAACTTTGATAAGAAATAAATAACAGCATGTTTAACGCGACTGAAATTTTAATTGATGCTTTTGTCAAGCAAATTCGAGAAGGCTACCGCCGCACTTACGGCTGCTTAAAAACTGACTACCAGGACATCATAGCTTGGGCAGGCAATATGGCTTTGGAAAACATTGCCAATAGCGATGCTTTATATCACAATGTTGAACATTCTATCTTAGTCACCCTTGTGGGACAGGAAATTCTTAGAGGCAAACATATCCGTGAGGGTGGTGTTAAGAGTGAAGACTGGTTGCATTGTGTCATCTCCTTAGTGTGCCACGATATCGGCTATGTTAAAGGAGTTTGCCTACAAGACCGAGAAACAGAAAACTTGTATGCTACAGGTAAAAATGGGCAAATGATTACTCTTCATCCCGGCGCTTCGGATGCCAGCCTCACACCGTATCATGTTGATCGAGCAAAACTATTCATTGATGAGCGTTTTGGCGGTCACACGCTGATAGATTCTGAGGTAATTAAGAGTAACATTGAATTGACTCGGTTTCCAGTGCCCACAGCAGACGATCGTCAAGGTACAAGTAACTTTGCAGGCTTAGTGCGTGCTGCCGATTTGATCGGACAATTAAGCGATCCGCGTTACTTGCGGAAAATTACTTCTTTATTCTACGAGTTTGAAGAAACGGGAATGAATAAGGTTTTGGGTTATAAAACTCCTGCCGATTTGCGGAAGAACTACGCCAAATTTTACTGGAATGGCGTATATCCTTATATTAAAGAAGGACTGCGTTATTTATCTTTGACACAGCAAGGAAAACAAATTGTTGCTAATCTTTATTCAAATGTATTTGTTGTAGAACACGAAAAACAACAAGACGAACGATATTTAGAAGAGTTAGGAGTTAGGAGTTAGGAGTTAAGAGTTAAGAGTTAAGAATTATGAATTGTGAATTATGAATAAGTAAAAAAGTTCCATAATTCATAACTTGTACCCAACAATTAACCACGCTCCCCCGCTCGCACTAACCCCTAACTCCGGGCCTCCTAACCCCTAACAACCCTTCGGGTTCACCACTTGCGTGACTGTCGCTTCTAGCGCTTTCTTCGCAGTGGTTCACCAACAACTAACAACCAACAACTATTATGAATTGGTGGCAAAGACTCAAGAAAAATCCGTTGGCGCGATTTGGCGCAATTTTGCTATTAGTATTCTATGTGGCAGTAATTGCAGCTGATTTCATCGCTCCTTACGACCCATACGTAACACAAGCAAATGGTTCGCTCCTGCCACCTACTCAAGTTTATTGGTTTTCTAAATCGGGGCAGTTTATCGGTCCTCATGTTTATCCGACGACGCAAGGAGACACAAATTTAGAAACTGGTAAGCGAGAACTAATCGTAGACCGCAGCAAACCTTCACCTTTACGTTTATTCGTCCAAGGTTCAGAGTACCGTTTGTTTCAGCTTAGTTTTCCCGTACCGCCAAAATGGGACGAAGTGACAATAATCCCAGGTATCCCTCTCAATTGGCATTTATTCGGCACAACCGATAATGTCAAATTCAATCTTGTGGGTACTGATGACCAAGGTCGCGACCAATTCACCCGCTTGTTGTATGGTGGTCGCATTAGTTTATTTATTGGAATTATCGGGGTACTTGTTACTTTTCCCCTTGGTCTATTGTTTGGGGGAATTTCTGGCTATTTCGGCGGTTGGACTGATAGCATAATCATGCGTTTAGCTGAAGTGCTGATGACTTTTCCTAGTATTTATCTTTTGGTGAGTTTAGGGGCAGTATTACCAGCTGGTTTAAGTAGCACGCAGAACTTTTTGCTAATTGTGTTGATTACTTCGGTTATTAGTTGGGCTGGGTTAGCGCGGGTAATTCGCGGACAAGTACTCTCAATTAAAGAGCGAGAGTTTGTCCAAGCTGCACGGGCAATGGGTGGTAAGCCACTTTATATTATTCTCCGTCACGTTTTGCCGCAAACTGCTACTTATGTAATTATCGCTGCTACGCTTTCAGTTCCTAGCTTTATTGGAGCAGAAGCGGTACTTAGTCTGATTGGTTTGGGCATTAAGCCACCAGATCCTTCTTGGGGTAATATGCTTTCTTTGGCAAGCAATGCTTCGATTTTGGTATTGCAGCCTTGGCTAATTTGGCCCCCTGCGATACTGATTATTTTGACGGTATTGGCTTTTAATTTACTCGGTGATGGATTGAGGGATGCGCTTGATCCGCGTAGTTTGCGAAGGTAGTTTTTTGTTGTAGTTGAAGGAGTGCGATCGCACTTTATTATCTAACAGTTTATGAATTTGACAGGGTGGGTGATGCCCACCCTCAGATTGTGCTTTAGCTAAAAAAAGCCTATACGAGTTTTACCAAAATCGTAATTGGCTGCGTTGTTTCAAGATGAAGGCGATCGCATTCCTATATAAAAGTATTGACCCTATAATCAGTATTTGTGTCATTTATGTCAACTGTGATTTTTTCAACAATAAGTATTACACGATTTAGCTATGAGTCGATTTATTCAGCTAATAAAAAAAGCAAATATCACCTAATTCGTTCACATGGTTACAAGTTTGCCCAGTCTCAATCAAAAAAATATTACAATAATATAATAGTCTGTTGTTATTAGTTAAGCTCATGCAAGTTAAAGATTTGACCGTTGAAGAACTAAAACTTTTGATTCAGGAAACTGTTACGGAAACTATTCAATCTCTGTTGATTGATTCTGAGGAGAATAAGCAGTTAAAGCCTGAAGTTAAACAGCAGCTACTTGATTCGTTACAGCGTACTCGAAGCGGGGAACGTGGTATTCCTCCGGAGGAAGTAGCGAAAAAACTGGGATTGAACTGGTAATGAGCTATCAAGTCGAGTTCAAAGCGGAAGCAGTTGCTAATTTAGAAATACTAACTTCAATAATTCAAGAGCGTTTATTACGTAAAATTCGCTGGTTATGTGAAAATTTTGATGACCTGACTCCTCAAGCTTTGAGTGCTGATTTGAGTGGTCTGTTCAAATTGAGAGTAGGAAACTATCGGGTCATTTATTCGTTCGATACTGAACCTTTGCTAATCACGATTCACAGAATAGGACATCGCCGAGATATTTACAATTAATCTTGTCTTATTAAGGGAACAAGAGAAAATAACTACTCAGACAACCGCCAAATTTTGATAGTAGTTTTTCGGAATTATGCTCAGGTATATCACTAAAAATTAGGTTTTTTAATAAATAATAAATAAAATATTTTTGAACTTAACGACAGCTTGTTACGAAGTACGATCGCACTCAAGAAAAAGAGCGATCGCACCAGTTGTTAAAGGTTCCATTAGCTACCTTTCCTGCGTGATTTTTTTGTAATATTATGTGCTGTTTTCAGAAAATTTCTCTAATTTTTGTATATTTTAATGCTTTGATCTACAAGCCAATTTAAACTTATCAGGCTTATTTTTCCTAAACAGGTCGATTCTCCCGTCCGTGATAGACGCGCAAAATAATCACATCATCCTCAAGAATGGCGTAGTGAATAATATAACCGTATTTACCAAAAGGCACTATTATTTTCCGCAAACCTGCTACTTCATCAACGATCGCACCCCGACGTGGATTTTGCTGCAAACTTTCTGCTGATGAAACGATCGCTTGTACTGCGCGTGTTGCCGCATCGGCTTCATTAAGTTTGATAAAATCATAGTGACGGTTTAAATCCGC
The DNA here is from genome assembly GCF_050875635.1 of Tolypothrix sp. VBCCA 56010. Classification (NCBI taxonomy): domain Bacteria; kingdom Bacillati; phylum Cyanobacteriota; class Cyanophyceae; order Nostocales; family Tolypothrichaceae; genus Tolypothrix; species Tolypothrix sp. VBCCA 56010. The sequence goes on along the minus strand of NZ_JBPAOH010000022.1, from coordinate 50,696 downwards.
GATCGCAGCTTGAGTCCAAACTATCTGGGACATGAACCTTCTTCATCAGTACCTAAACTGTTTGCCCATTCCCGCACGCGATGATGTTCGACTCCGGAACCTTCACGACGATAAGCTTCAAGAGCCAACTTGCTTTGCTTAATCATTTGGGCTTCTGTGAGAGGTTGAAAATTTAGGTTTGCGTCAATCTCACCAAACTCAAGTGATTCTTCTGTCCCTTGCGTCCTCAGTAGTAACTGCTCAAAATCTTCTAAGTTTCCTTCCGAAGCTGTTAGCCAGGTTAATAGGAGGGTTTTTACTTGCTCTCCAGGCAAGGCTTCAAGATGCTCAAATATTTGTTGCCTAATATTACTTGCTGTCATCAATTTTTAATTTTTGGAGATATTAATAGTTATAGATACGTATATTTTAACTAAAAATATCTTGTTATTTATCAATAAGAAAATGATTAATAAAACCCGTATAGGAGATATTGTTGTATTGCTTATTGTATAAGTTCAGCTTGGGTGCGTCCAGTCATTTGTGCAAGACTATTGAGAGAATTGTCTATTTCTTCTGGTAAGTAAACTGTAGTTTGCTTCATGCTTGATAGCCTAGCATCAGGTTTCAACTATCATATTTTATGATGATGAGTGCTGATTTTTGCATTTTTGTTACTTTTGGATTTGCGCGATCGCATTCAAGAAAAAGAGCGATCGCTTTTTTATTCAATCCCAAAACCTAATTTGATTGCTAAGGTAGCAGTTCCAAGTATTCAACTTTTTCCGGTTGTATCAAGTTAAAATGTCGTCGGTCTAGAGTTAAAATCCGCTGGATACGATGACGTTCAATTAAAGCAACCAAACTAGCATCAACTAAACCTAGCGGAACATCCTTATAACGATTCATAACTTTGAGCGCTTGGTCAAGGTCATCAAGGTCTACATTTAAGTACTGAAAGCATCGTGTAGTCACAGCCTCAACAAAGGCTCTAGCAACATGTTCGCCTAGATACTTCGTGGCTAAATAGTCTACTTCAGGTAAAATGGTGCTAGGAATTATTATTGTTTCATTCCGGACAATTTCCACTACTGCTGTGTGGTGTTTATCGTCCCGATCAAGAAGAGCCAAAATACCACTGGTATCTGCTAATACCTCTTGTCTTCTTGCCATAACAATTCTTCATCCCGCTCCGACAAGTTTCTCATACCGCTTGCGCCCATTCCTACGCACTGAGGAAGTGGTTGGTTTGTGCGGAGGAGATATTGTTGTATTGCTTCTTGTATAAGTTCAGCTTGAGTGCGTCCAGTCGTTTGAGCAAGAGTATTGAGAGAATTGTCTATTTCTTCTGGTAAGTAAACTGTAGTTTGCTTCATGCTTGATAGCCTAGCACAAGGTTTCAATGTTCATATTACTTCTAAAAAAGCTCCAGACGCAGCAAACAACTTTGCGTCTGGTGCGTCTTTGCGTGAGCCTTAATTTTTCTCCTTAAGATTCCATCACTTCTGCTGTCTTCTTTTTATCCAACTTGAGAATTAACACTCCCAAAGGTGGCAAACACAAATCCAGCGAATAAGGACGATTGTGCAACGACCAATTATCTGTCCACTTACCGCCTAAATTGCCCATATTGCTGCCGCCATATTGACGCGCATCACTATTAAACAACTCAGTATAAAATCCGAATTCGGGTACACCGATACGGTAGTGAGAATGCGGTTGCGGTGTAAAGTTACAAACCACGACAACAAAATCATCTGAATCTTTATCGCGACGGATAAAGAAAACCACACTATGACGGTTGTCGCTACAATCAATCCACTCAAACCCCGCTTGAGCAAAATCTTGGCTGTATAAAGCTGGTTCTGAGCGATAAAGATGATTCAAATCGGTGAAAAACTGTTTTAACTGTAGGTGCGGCTCATGCTGAAATAAATGCCATTCTAAATCACTCCAAACATTCCACTCACTCCACTGCCCAAACTCCATACTCATAAACATGGTTTTCTTGCCTGGGTGAGCAAACATATAAGTAAATAGACAACGCACATTTGCTAACTTCTGCCATCTATCTCCGGGCATCTTGCCGATGATATTGCTCTTGCCATGCACGACTTCATCATGTGACAGTGCCAACATGAAGTTCTCGCTGTGGTGATACCACATGCTAAAAGTAATATTGTTCTGATGGAACTGACGGAACCAAGGGTCCATGCTGAAGTAGTCCAGCATATCGTGCATCCAACCCATATTCCACTTTAAATTAAAGCCCAGTCCACCTGTATAAGTGGGCCAAGATACCATCGGCCAAGAGGTAGATTCTTCGGCGATTGAGACAATGCCGGGAAAATAGCTGAAAATAGTGTGATTTGTCTGACGCAGAAAATCTGCGGCTTCTATATTTTCTCTACCGCCATATTGGTTTGTCACCCATTCGCCTTCTTTGCGGCAATAGTCAAGATAAAGCATCGAGGCGACAGCATCAACGCGAATTCCGTCAATATGGTATTTGTCAAACCAAAAGAGGGCATTTGCTACTAAGAAATTCCGGACTTCGTTGCGGCTGTAGTTGAACACAAGAGTACCCCATTCTTTATGTTCGCCTTTGCGGGGGTCGGCGTGTTCGTAAAGGTGAGTGCCATCAAAGAAAGCTAAACCGTGTCCATCTTTGGGGAAGTGTCCGGGAACCCAATCGACAATCACGCCAATATTGTTTTCATGGCATTGATCGACAAAATACATGAAATCTTCCGGGCTTCCAAAACGCGAAGTAGGAGCAAAATATCCGGTTACTTGATAGCCCCAAGAGCCATCAAAAGGATGCTCGGCAACTGGTAGCATTTCAATATGGGTATATCCCAAGTCTTTGACGTAGGGAATCAGTCGCTCGGCTAATTCTCTGTAGGTAAGGAAGCGTGCGCCTGGGTTTAGTTCGGATACAGAAACTACGGGCTGAATTTCACCATTGGGTCGCTTGGGTGGTTCGGCGGCAGAAGCGTGCAACCAAGAGCCTAAATGCATTTCGTAAACGGAAATTGGTTGGGTGAGGGGGTCGGTATGGCGACGTTTTTCCATCCAGTCTTCGTCACCCCAAGTATAGGCGTTTAAGTCGGTGACAATCGATGCGGTTTTCGGACGCACTTCTTGCTGAAAGCCGTAGGGGTCAGATTTTTCGTAAATATGTCCGTCAAAATTTTTGATTTCATATTTATAGTGTTCTCCTACTCCCAGTCCGGGAATAAATAATTCCCAAACGCCGGTGGAACCTTTCCGCATTTGGTGTTTGCGTCCGTCCCAGTAGTTGAAATCTCCCAGTACGGAAACGTTACGGGCGTTGGGTGCCCAAACTGCAAAATAAACGCCTTTCACGCCGTCTATTTCTGTAGCGTGCGCTCCCAGTTTCTCGTAAATGCGGTGATGGTTGCCTTCGCTAAACAGGTGTAAATCAAAGTCTGTCAGACGGGGAGAACGAAAGGCGTAAGGATCGTAGGTGACACGTTCGTGTTCTCCTTCTTTAATGCGTAACTGGTAGTTTGCCAGTTCTGAGATTTCAATCGTGCATTCAAAGAAGTGGGGATCGTGTACTGTTTCCATTGGGTATTCTTTACGTTCTTCAGGAAGAACTACCCAAGCTGCACTCGCATTCGGTAGGTAGGCTCGCACAGCCCAGACGTTTTTACCATTTTGTTCGATGAGGTGGGAACCAAGTATTTCAAAGGGATCGTGATGTTGGTTCCAAACGATGCGGTTAACCTGTTCTGGAGCGATCGTGGTCATGGACATGAAGCTACCTACGTGAAATATGGTGATTGGTACGACTTTTTTAATATCTATATATATTCTTTACATTTATTTGCAGATTTTGTCGCCACTATTTTGGGACTTCACCAATGAATTCTTCCTTCGGCTTTGTTGTGGCGTGAAAAATAAGGAGATAAAGAAAAAAGGTGATGCACTTGTAGTTTTCGGGTGATGGAAATTAAAGAAAAGTTTAACGTTACAAGTTTAAAAAGGGAAAAACCTGAAGTAATGCTTTACGGATGCGAAGCAAGAAAACTTGTTCGCGGATTTTGGGAGTCAGTTTTGGTGGTGGGCTAGTTTGCAGTTGAGTAAGTAGTTCTGCGTATTCGCCGGCAGTTAAGGGTTTGCCATCAACAGGCGATCGCGCTTCTATAATTATCTCGGTTCGCAGTATCTCTTCGGGTGTATCGGATGGCTCGGGTAATGCGATTCCTGATGCCCGCCAATCGTTAACTAACCATACCACTACACTAGTGCTGATGCTAACCACTAAAAATATTATCGCTTTTTTGGCTTTCACTCTCCGCATCTGGGCACGCTCGCATGTACTGACATTCAACTAATTTTCTCACGTCTGGGGTGCGGATTGCTGTTCTTAATTTTGTCTAAATAAATTCTCTTTTTATAAGTATCTTTACGTACTAATTGAGATTGTTGGTCTTCAGGCGTAGACGCGTAGCGGCTTGTCGCTAGACATCGCGCCTTTATTCCACCTATAAATCGGACTTGCATAAAAATCTCGCACTTTGTCAAGCCTCATACCGGGTCATCTTTCCATTACCAACTTTTAGTAACGATGCGACCTCCTCTCACCAGACGCTGCGCCAAACAAAGAGTGTAAAGGATTTTACCCGCAAACTAAGTCTACTTCTTGGACTCAACTTATTTATGGGGCTTACAGTTAATCTGGAACCACAAATATATCGGTTACAACAAAACACGGGCGGACACTTAGTAGCGGCGAAGACCGTCTTTACTAGTGTCCTCCTCTTGTTGTACTTACTAATATTTCAGTGCGCTTTCAGGGCGCTCCAAGCTTTTAATCCACCTCAAAATTGATAGTACGCTTGAACTAACTCAACTAAGTGCGATAAGAGTGAGGAGCGCTGCCAATTAGCTGCTTTGTAAACTTTTCCAAAGAGATTATCTAAGGACTCGTAGTAGCTTTAGGACTAGGAGATGGGCTGGTAGTAGGGCTAGGAGAAGTTGTAGTAGTAGTAGAAGGAGCAGCAGGGCTAGAGCCAGTATCAGCAGGCTCACCAGGTGCGCCGGGGGAAGTAGTTGCAGCAGGTTCGCTCGTGGTACCGCCACCGCCGCCGCTGTCGCAAGCTCCGAGAAGAGCAGCCAGACTTAACATTGCAGCAAAACCAAAGATTTTTATTTTCATAACTCCTCTTTCACCAATTATGGCAAGAACTATTTTTCGCCTGTTGAATACCATACCGTATTTGTTGCTTTTTTTTAAATGCTTCCTATTACAGATTTATGGCAAATATTTTCTTGTTTTTTCGTTCAGGGTAAGTATTTTAGAGCAATACGATCGGTTTGTCTCAACTCAAGAAGAAGATAAATTTACTACTGAAGGTAGAGAAAGCAAATTTGGTAGCAATCCGCGCTATCATACCAAAAATCCTCACCTGGGAGTGCATCTTGCCATTCGCTAGTTTTATGTAGCCATACTGATGTGAACTTTCTCTAAAACAAAAGGGTTAGGGGTTAAGGGCAGAAATTGTGTTTTTGTAATTCCTTAACGCTTGGCGCAGCCCGCTTGTCGCAAGCAATACAAATTGATTGAAACGTTTCGCACTTAACAAACATGCAAAAATTGGTGCAGCTACCTGTCAGAACACTCTTAAGGGTGTAGGGTGTTATGTGTGCTGATTGCTTAAAAGGTAATTTGAACTTTAGCAATCAAGAGACAACCAAAAATATAGTATTTCCTTTCCTCACAAAAGTAAAAGTTATGGCTGTTGGTCGCAAATCAGCTGTTGCTGCAAGGGGTAATTGGTTCCGGCGTATTACCCAGCCCTCAGGGAAATCGCCTTCTGCGCGTTTTGAGTCAGCGTCGCGCAGTACTTCCACACCAATGCCCTCTAGAAGACAACGGCGTTCAAACACAAATAAAACGGTTAGGCACACACCTGGTCAATTGACCAAACCACAATTACCAAAGCAAAATCGCTCCTCAGCGACACCCAAAAGTCCAAGGGGAAATCAACAGCGCGTTCCCGTAATGCCTAATTCTGAGTCACCACCTTTATGGTTACTGCGCTTGCAAGCCATACATCGTAATTCCTCAATTGTGGCGTTTTTGTTAGTGGCAGCAACGCTAGTAGTTTATGGTTGGACAGTTTATTCTCAAGAACTTTGGAGTCAGGGATACCGCAAGCTGGAAAATTTGCGACGCCAAGAGCGACAGTTGACAACAACCAGCGAGGTACTGCAAAACAAAATGGCTACTGAAGGCGAAAAACCATCAACCGGGCTGGTAGCGCCAACTCCCGCTAGGGCGATTTTCATCAATCCGGCATCTCATAATCTCAACTCAATGCCTTCTCTTGGAGACGCTCCGCCAACGACAACAACGCCAAATTCTCAAAAGGTGCAGCAAAGCGCCTCTGGGCTGGGATATTAAAGTCAGTCAGTGGGAGCGTGGATGGTGGGAGCGTGGATGGTGGGAGCGTGGATGGTGGGTAGTGGGAGCGTGGTTAGTGGGTAGTGGGTAGTGGGTAGTGGGTAGTGGTTAACTGTTAATCAACTAACAAACAACAACTAACAACTAACAAACAACAACTAACAAATATGCAAAGGACAACTAACAAATATGCAAAGGACAACCTGAATGCGAAAGTCACCAAGCAGAATAAAATTTAGAAATTTGCCTTCATCTGGATTCAAAAAGCAGCAAAAGGCTTCAGTACGAGCTTTAGAAGAAAGTGCTAGCACCAAAGACCAGTCAGCCAACACAAAGTCGCGTTTGTTCGTGGTGTGGGGCGTATTAGTTGCGGCAGGTCTTGGTTTAGCTGTGAACTTGTATCAGCTGCAAATTGTCAGTGGACCAAAGTTAACGCAGAAGGCGCGAAATCAGCAAATGGTGAATTTGCGACCTTTTATGCCCCGTCGTCCAGTGATAGATCGCACTAATAATGTTTTAGCGCTCGACCGTCCTGTATATACTGTTTATGCTCATCCCAAGCTATTTAATAAGTCTGGGTCAGATATAGCAAATGAACTTGCACCGATATTAGATAAAGACGCTGCTGATTTAGAGAAAATTTTTTCAAGTAAAAAAAGCGGTATTCTACTTTCCTCTGCTTTGCCGGAAGAACTTGCCGATCGCATTTCTTCTTTACATTTAGATGGCTTGGAACTAATTCAAAAATACTCCCGATTATACCCGCAACAAGATTTGGTTGCTGATGTGGTGGGCTATGTTAATCTTGACCGTCGCGGTCAGGCAGGTGTGGAATACAGTCAAGAAAAGTTGTTAGAACGTTCTGGGCAAACGGTGCGCCTCAGTCGGGCAGGTAATGGTGCGCTAATGCCAGATCATGCTCCGGAAGGATTTTTGCATTTTGATGATTTGCGTCTGCAACTGACTATTGATAGTCGGTTGCAACGCTCGGCTCGTTTAGCTCTGCTTCAACAAATGAAAAAGTTTGGGGCAAAACGCGGAGCGGTAATTGTCATGGATGCGTGGGATGGTTCGCTGCTGGCTCTGGTTTCTCAACCTACTTATAATCCAAATGAATATTCAAAAGCTGATATTTCATTGTTCAAAAACTGGACAGTGGCGGATCTTTATGAACCGGGATCGACTTTCAAGCCGTTGAATGTGGCGATCGCTCTCGAAAATAACATCATTAAACCAGATGATACCTTCAATGACTCAGGTTCTATTCAAGTTGCTGACCGAATTATCAGAAATGCTGAAAATAAACGTTACGGGCGAATAAATATCGCTCAAATTCTGCAACACTCTAGCAACATTGGCATGGTGCAAATCATTCAGCGATTGCAGCCTTCAGTCTACTACAACTGGCTAGAGCGCTTAGGGTTAGGGCAAGGCATTGAAACCGATTTGCCTTTTGAAGTAGCTAGTCAGTTAAAAAGTCAAGAAGAATTTATCGCTTCACCAATTGAAGCCGCAACTACATCCTTTGGTCAAGGTTTTTCTTTAACACCTTTACAATTGGTGCAAATGCACGGAGCTTTAGCAAATGGTGGCAAACTGGTTACGCCTCATGTTGTCCGTGGGCTGATTGATACCAAAGGACATATGCATTATTTACCTAATTTACCAGCACCACGGCAAATTTTTTCCAGCGCGACAACCCAAAAAGTTGTCGAAATGATGGAAAGTGTAGTTTCTCAAGGAACTGGAAAAGCATCACAAATTCCTGGATATCGCATCGCCGGTAAAACTGGTACGGCTCAAGTAGCCAGTCGCGCCGGCGGCTACCTCAGCAATGCGAAAATCACCAGTTTTGTAGGTATCTTGCCGGTGGAATCTCCTCGTTATGTAGTTTTGGCATTAGTGGATGAGCCAAAAGGAGAAAATGCCTTTGGTTCTACCGTTGCCGCACCGATTGTGAAAGCGGTAATGGAAGCACTGATTCCGATTGAACAAATTCCGCCAAGTACGCCAATTAGTTCCACACCTGTTAGTCCGTAGGGGGGCAGGGGGGAGGGGGGGAGTGGGGGGAGCTGGGGAAGCTGGGGGAGAGGAATTTTACCCAATGCCCGATGCCCGATGCCCGATGCCCCATGCCCGATGCCCAATGCCCAATGCCCAATGCCCAATGCCCCATTCCCCATTCCCCATTCCCCATCTATCGATAGATAAACAGCCCAGACTTGGGGACGATGAAAATTAGGCGAAAATAAGGCAAAACAGTAATACAGGCGCAAACAAAAAGAAAAGTTTTGTATTTGTGCAAGATTTATTGTTGTTTGATGGAGGAGTAAACATGGCTTTAGGCACTCACAAGCGTGCGGTTGGCGTATTCTCTAGCCGTCGTGATGCCGAACATGCACTCACTGAACTCAGAGATGCCGGCTTCAATATGGGTAAGATTTCCATAATTGCTAAAGATGGCGATCGCCATGATGATATTGCTGGTGTGGAAACGCAGAAGCGCGTTGGCAATAAAGCTGATGAAGGTGCCGCAAGCGGAGCTGTAACGGGTACTGTATTAGGTGGTCTTACAGGCTTACTGGTAGGATTAGGTACTTTAGCAATTCCTGGTGTAGGACCGATATTGTTGGCGGGTGAGGTAGCCTCAACTCTGGCTACAGCCGCTGCTGGTGCTGGTATTGGCGCGGCGGCTGGCGGGTTGTTAGGTGCCTTGGCTGGTTTGGGAGTTCCGGAAGAACGAGCGAAAATTTACAGCGATCGCGTGTCTAGTGGTGATTATCTAGTAATCGTCGATGGCAGCGAAGAAGAAATCTATCGCGCCGAAAGTATTCTGCAAAACCGGGGTATTCAGGAGTTTGGCATTTACAATGCACCTGGTATGGCAAGAGACGCTGATTATGTAGAACCTGCTAGTCGTGTAGTCGATAGCACTCTTAATTATGACGATGATTCCAAGGTAATTATCGTTGACCGTCGGGATGAAAGCATCTAAAGTAGGCTCCTCAACGCACACTTTTCAAAGCAGTTAGCTAGAGCGTGAAGTGCGATCGCCGAAGGCGGGCGCTTCGCCATCGCTTTGGGCGGGCGCTTCGCCATCGCTTCTTGGCGGGCGCTTCGCCCGGAGCGCCGAGTTTAAAGTATAAAGTTTAACCCTAATTTGGGGTAAACGGATGAAGGCGATCGTACTTCAGCATTTTAATTAGAACAAATCAAGTCAAATCGCTTCAAGCATTCACGTAGTAGATAAAAATGAAAAACTTACTTGGCTTACTAATCGGTGGATTCCTAGTTGTAGGTGCAGTTAGTTGCAGCGAACCCCCATCCAGAACCAGTGCCGATGCACCCGATAGCACAAAAGAAAACGTCAACGCCCCAACCAAAGAAACCTCTCAGACAACCGAAAGCGATGCTACTAGCGATACCCGTAAAAGACAAATAGAATCTGACACCAGAGCGCGTGAGGAACGTAATAATGTTACTGGTGGCGACGCAGATAGAGCCGATGCCGACCTTGAAAGCCAAGTTCGCGGAAAACTAGAAGCAAATCTACCAGCTAGTCAGTTAACGGTTGATGCCGAAAAGGGAGATGTAACCGTTGTCGGCACAGTTCCTACTCAAGAGCAATTAAGTAAAATTCCTACTTTGGCACAAGAAATTAAAGGTGTGAAAAGTGTCAAAGTTAATGCCAAGGTAGCCCCAGCACAAGCAGCACCAAACAAACAATAAAACAGAATTTAAAAGTCAGGTAGCAATTTTGACGCTACATCATAATTTGCTCAAGGCTAGTGGCTAATGTAATTAGCTATTAGCCTTTAACCATGATTGACAGTATATTATGTAAATTTTGTTATTTATTTTAAGTATTTTTACTGGTTCAACAAAGATGACTGCCGCTACAATTTATTAAGTTTATTAAATTTTTAGGGCGGATGAGCGAATTGTGCCCAAATCTGATAACATCTAAATCACCGCTGTGGGAGGGCAAAGTCTACCCTTGAATTAAAGCCAAGTTGATAGACAGCCAACCCTTATAGTTACCCTAGCCGTGGGTAGCCATAACCAAAGTTGAATTCACATTTCTAGAAACTACCTCACACATTGTAATGAATCTAGAAGTTGTTCTAGGTTCAATTTCGGCAAGGCAATTTAAGTGCTTTAGTCAGCACTTATGCCGTTTCACTTTTAATTGTTTTTTAAGATTCGCTCCTCAACATGTCAGATCAATCAATTAATCGCTTCAATTGCTCAACTAGGAGAAAAAAATGAAAAAGCTAATTCCATTTGTAGTCAGCGGCATTTTGCTAATTGGTACTATTGGTTGTCAACAAGGTACTCAAACTGGTTCAGAGACTGGTACTACAAATGAAGCCGGCGCACCAGCAAAAGAGGCTTCTCAGACAACTGGCGACGCGATGAAAAATGGCGACGCGATGAAAAATGGCGACGCGATGAAAGCTGGAAGCGACACCAAAAGCTTAGTTAACAGCAAGCTAACAGAAAAGATTCCCGGCAGCAAGTTAACAGCCCAAGACAAAGATGGTGTTGTAACCGTTACAGGAACAGTTCCCTCTGAAGCGGATATGAAGAAAATTGAACCCGCTGTTAAAGAAGTCAAGGGTGTAAAAAGCGTGAAAGTGGAAGCAAAAGTTGCTAGCACAAAACCGCAATAACAGTACACACCTTGAGTAAATATTTTTGAGTTATACCATCTCAAAATAACAGTTAATTAGGACTTACATTTATGTAAGTCCTGTTTTTTTAGTTCGTAGTGAGGGCTGAAGCCCTCTAAATTCTTGCTTTGAGGGCTTCAGCCCTCACTACGAAATACTACTCCCTTCCCGCTTGAAGAATACCTATTTAACGAACCGCGTTCGCCCAGCCGCGTAGGCGTGAAGGAGAAGACGCGTTCGGCTTTGCCGTCTGGTGAAGGAGAAGGACACGTTCGCCCAGCCGCGTAGGCGTGAAGGAGAAGGAGGAAGAAAAAGAAGATAGGTAATTTTGTAGCGGGAAGGGAGTAATTACAACCCAACAGTGCGACCAGGAAAACCAGCCGTATCAAAATAACGAGTTCCTCCCACTGTTTGGTATTTAAGAATTGTCTTTAAACCATTCGCAGCAACTTGAGATTCTAAAGTTTGAGACTGATACTTAATATTGACACCGTTAGTTAAGGCTTCACTTAACACCCGACCAACTAGCTTACCTTGAGATGGTAACTTCAACTTCAACACTTTTGCTAAAGTTGGTGCTACATCTGCATTACTTGTTGGTGCCGTGTCTTGATATTTTTGCTTGAAGTCCGGACCAATAGCTGCCATTGTGTTGTAAGTATCAGCACGGCTGAAGCTTCCGTGCATTCCTTGTCCTTGCTGCAAAGCTGTATCCGCTATTTCCACTCCACACTCTGTCGGATTGCCGCAACCTGTATCAAATGAGCGAAAGTTGACTACAATCGACGGGTGAGGAGTTCGCGCTGTTCCTCGCAATTTGATGGCACTACTCGGCAATGTGCCGGGAATTGAACCTAATGTATCATCAACAAATAAGCCGCTGACATAATCTTGTTTCAAGAGCAAATCTACTATTTTTTTGGTAAGAATTTTGTTGTTTTTGACATTAGGTAAATAGATTAAATCAGAACCGCCATTACCAGCAACAATTACATCTGGCTTGTTGGGGTCTTTGCCAATTAAACTATTTTTAGAAAATTGTCCTTTGCTAGGATTAATTAGCACATTTTTATTGTCTGGGTCAAATAAAGACAACTTCAAGTCATGCGCTAAATCAATCGCCACGAAACCAGGTGGTAAAAAACCTTTTGGGACATCTGAGTAAGCAAGGGTTTTCGCATAGCTGGTTTTGCTTTCTTTGCTAATAGTTGAGAAGCCGTGGTCAGCGGTTACGAATATATTTGTTGTTGTTTCTAAGCCCAAATCTTTGAGTGCAGTCCGAATTTGCGCTAAATTTTTATCAACATTTTGACGTGCTGCTTGAACTGTCGGACCGTTGATACCGGGAACGATTTTATTAAGGCTATCACCGTGGTTGTGTTGTGTGCCATCGGGGTCACGCGACCAATAAACTAAGACAAAAGGTTTTTTTCGTTGCTGGAATAATGGTAAAATTACCTTAGTTGTCACATCAGCAAAATACTGTTGTTGTACTGTATTGGCAACTTTAGTACCTGGAGTTTTACTATCACCTGGTTTGCCATTTGCTCCCCGTGATGGAGTTGCTATTGGTAGTGAAGCTTTGGTTAACAGTGGGGTAATTTCTTCACTTAAGGCAATGCCTGTAGGTGTGCCAGTTGCATCATCAAAAAGAATAGTAGGTTCGCCCTTTTGATGGGTGACATCTTGAATTAAGACGGGTCCAATTTTGCCTACAGCAGCAGTGCTGAAACCTGCTTTTCTCGCAGTTGCAAGTAGGCTTTCTTCGTTGATAAAGTTATTACCAAACTGTTTGTTAACTTCTTTAAGAACGGCGTTATTTTCTAGGAAGGGGACTAAGCTGTTTTTGGCACTTTTAACCGGGGCGCTAACTTTGATAGTATTGCTAAAGTCACCCGTATCACCAAGGTAATGTCCGGTTGCGATCGCACTAGCGTTAGCTGTGGTAAAAGTCGGAAACAATGAGTGACTATTGACAAATGTTACTCCTTGTTCTCTAATTTCATTCAATGTAGGCATATCGATAGAATTTATCGAAGTCGGACGCAACCCATCTGCTACGAAAATAACTACATTATGTTGTTTTGCTGGCTGAACTAGATTACATGCTGCCACAAGTCCAATTACAAATAGGGTTAAGATTACCCACTGCTTCCTGCGCGTAAAAATCCGCATAACCTCTCGGATAATGAGAACACGAAAATTTTATACTGAAGTGACGCAAAAAAATAGGATAATCAAAACAATTAAAAATTTTGGCATTGCATATTGTAGAGACGTTCCGTCTGAACGTCTCTACAATTTCATTAGACATCTCCACAAAAAGAATTATGCGTTACCTGAAATTGTTTGTAGGGACAATACCCTGCGGGAAGCCTTCGGCTACATGAATTGTCCCTACGCAATTTCCACTTCCCTTGTCTATTTAAAAGCGTAAGTTTGCAAGAGTGCTTCTTCTATTGAACCTACTCGGTTAAAAACTTGAATGAGTTTATGAGCCGGTGTTTCTCGCTTTTCAAGCATAACTTTCAGCGGTGCTAACAACTGAACATCAGGATCGTTGAAGAGTGCAATTTCAGATGCTTGCAAAACTTGTGTGGCTGTCGCTAAAATATCTTCGTTGTCAAAACCTTCTTTTGCGGATATTTGATGTTTCTCCGCATCCGGTATAGTTGCTCTACCCAACAGAGTTTCATCTAATACCAAACCCTTTAATAATGCTAACAAGCCGGCATAAATTGTAAAATCATCACAACTATCAAAAGCCTTAAATTCAATTCTACCGACTTCTGCGGGGATGCGTGCTATTTTCGTTAATGAAGGTACACTATCTATAAGTTGTTCGCGTTTTTCTACAAACACTATCACCGCCGGTCTTTTGCCGGTTCTAATAAATGTCCTTACCGATAAACCAGACCACAAAGTACCTTGATAAAAAGGAGAACTATAACTAAACGGAACAATGTAAGGACTGTAATAAGTTAACTTTCTGCCAATATCAATTATACTTTCATAAGATAATCCGCTGACTGATATATTTAAGTCAGGACCATAAGTCAACATGGGAATGTGTGCCGTTTGTCTTTCTGGGGAAGTTTGCCGCCATTTTATTTCATAATCATTTAATGGGGGTTGCGGCTCAAAAACAGCATAGTATGGATTAAAACTGACTAAAACTGGCGAAAAACCGAAGCTATTAGCACCTTCACACAGTAAGCGAAAACTTTCGGATAATTCATTTATAGCGCTTTGAATAGTAGAATTTATAGTTGTTCTGATTTCGATACCTTTAGGAATGCATTCGATGACATTTTCAGAATCTTCAAATCTTTCAAATCCTTCAATATACCATCTTTTTTGTTTAATACCAGCATCACCCACACGTAATTGTGGATAGTCGCTGGGGTATGTAGGTAATCTTTCTACGATTTGATTAAAATCAGCGAATTTTGTCCGCGAAAAATCAGCAAACTTTCTTTCATAATTGAAGAAAGCGACTTCATGCTCAATACCAAAATAAAACATTCTCTATACTTAATTCCGGGAATTTAACTCAATCTAACTAATGTTAAGCGATACATATTCCGCAAGAAAGGAATATAGGAAAAAAGCAAGCGAATTACCACACCAAAGCGTCGCAGATATTTAGCTGGCAAATCTGCAAAAGTAGTGACTTCGATTACTTGATAGCGTAAATCCCAATCTTGGATCTTGCGAATATCTGAGATACTCCAATTAAATTTTGCCGAGGTGTAATTTATTGAGTCATGTCTCTTCTGATTTTTCACCATCAGGGGTGACATAGAATCAAACGCAAACCAACAACCAGGAAAATGCTCTAAAAGATTAGCAAACAACTGCTGTACCTGTTCTTCACTGAGATAGATCAGTACTCCCTCTGCCACAAACATACAAGGTACATTAACTGCTTTAACGCGCTCAATCCAATCTATATCCAAGGCTGAAGCCGTGATAAACTGACGGCGTTCTGTTTCTTCAAAAAACTGCTTTCGCAGCGTCATTGAGTCTGGTAAGTCTAAATCAAACCAGCGTACTTCACCATTATCAACTCGCTCAAAACGGGTATTGAGTCCTGCACCAATTTCTACCACCGAACCTTGAGGATGTTGTTGGAGATAAGCGCGTACCCAGTTGTCGAGGATCATTCCTCGCAAGCAAGTGCCTATTTGAGAGCTTTTGGCAGTAGCAAATTTATCAAAATCGTAATCGATCGCCTCGATAATCTCGACCGATTTCGGGTCTTGTATAAGTGGATCGGGTTTGGAAAACTCACAAGCTCTAGCCCAGAGCGGGATTAGCAGAGTTTCTTGAACAACACCAAGGTTAACTGTGGTTTTAGTCATAAAAATACCTCCACTACACAGATTAACTCTCTCTTGGTGGATTTAACTATAAATATTCTCAAAAATATTTGCAGAGGGTAGGATATGGCAGAGCGATCGTCCGTATGTTGCTGAGGCATTTCTTTCAGAAATGCCTCCCTCGTTGCTTTGCAACGAGGCAACTGAAAAGAGTGCAGTTGAGCAACAGGACGCGCTACGCGATCGCGACTACTAAAACTTTGTTGTGTAATTTGCGCGATCGCCTGTAAATAAATGACCAAAACTAGGGTGTAGGCATCAAACCATAACTAGCAACTTGGGTTAGTATAACGAATACATCACCCAAACTCTTGCAATGCACTACCAGGATTTAGAGGTGTCTTCGTCCTCATTGTGGGATGGACAGTCAAACTCAGTTCCCTTCAAGAACTTAGTTATTCCTGAGTTCAAAGTTGAAACGTTAGTTATCAACAGCAACAAACCGCCTGTTAAGTTCGCTTATTACCGAAATCTTCGGATTGCGGCAAAAATAGCCGAAATCTTCCAGAGATTCGGTGGTATTGAGCAGGGGAAAACATACTACGTTGCTGATAAAACTATAGTCCTTGAGTTGAAAGAGAACCAAAAGCTGATCGAGGATGCGCTTATCGAGAGCGAAAAGGATTTTTTTGGTGGAATTGTAGCCAGACCTCACCAATCTACAAAAGCAATAATGCATCCCTTGGTTAGTAGAGAAGCAGTTTGTCCGCTAGGATGGTCTCATGAGTTTTCTGAAGAGCTTGCCCAGCGAAATCTTGTTCTTCCTGGATTCACAGTTTTCAGTACTGATGATCTGAGAATAGCTTTCAAGGAGCTCTACAACAAAGGAGTGTATCAAATTCGGCTCAAAGATCCGCTTGCATTTTTGGGAATGAGCCAGTTTGTCATTAGCTCTTTCCAAGAGCTAGAGCAGTTTATCTCTGATAAAATTGCGGATCAAGGTAAGCTCCAACAATACGGACTGGTGGTGGAAGAAAATCTTCACCCAGAAGATTTGAAGACATATAGTGCGAGTTTTATTACTGTTGGTTCTCACCAGGTACAGAGTCTAGGGGTTCAAAGGTTCTCTCAAGGACTATACAGGGGAACTGACCTTGTGATTATGCGAACAGGCAAACGTATCCCTCCTAAGTTGCTTGCTCAGGTTGGCATTTTCAACAACGAAGATGCACAAGCAATTATAGATAAAGCACTCCTTTTTAGAGCGCTTTTAAATAAACACATTCCAGAGATTAAAACTGCGAGATTCAACCTGGATATAGTGTCCGGAATCGCATCCATATATTCAAACGGCACTTGTGAGTTAGTTAAGCGCTTCGCATTGCTTGAGCAGTCCTTCCGTGTTGGAGGAGCATCTCCTGGGGAAATTTGGGGTCTTGAATCTCTTTTGTCCTATCCTGATGTGGATGCAGTATGTGCCTCAACGTACTATCGATACGGAGACGATGCATACCAAACCGTATCTGAGGAAGAGAACCTTTATTGTGGGGTGGATAATCGCTTCGGACCGATATCAATATCAGTAAAGGTTCACGGAAGTTGATGAGCCAAATCAGTGAATAGCGATCGCTCAACACTTTTCTTTTGGGTTGGCATTGTCATGAATATCTTAAATATCTATTATATGTATCCATAAAAGACGTAGAGACGTAGCATTGCTACGTCTCTACAAGGGTTTTGGGCAACGCATAATTAAATTCGGTCGATGTCCATTATATGTATCCGTTCAGGGGGGCGATCGCTCCTACTAAAACATAACTCTACCTTTTGTCGTTCCCGCACCACACGCTTATATCCTACATTGTAGGTATTTATCGTCAATTGTATTTGCGTTCGATTTGCCTTTCGATAGTGCGATCGCGCATTGATTCAGTCAATCAGCGATAAAATTTGAATAAGTCATCAACTAAGATTATGTGATTATGAATATTTCCCTCAAACCTGAGCATGAGCAGTTTATTAAATCCCAAATTCAAGCCGGGAGATATGCTAATGCAGAGGAAGTGATGAACGAAGCATTTAAATTGCTGCAAGTACGAGAACAACGCTTAGAAGAACTCCGGCAAAAAATTGGGGTTGGTAACGAACAAATTGCTAGAGGACAGGTTACAGACGGAGAGATCGTATTTGCTCAAATACAAGAAAAAATCAATAAAATTGCTGAGTCGCAAAGATGAGTAATTACTCTTTTTCTGATGAAGCCGTTAAAGATTTAAATACTATCTGTGACTATATTGCTCAAAATAATCCTAATGCTGCCAGCAAGCTTTTTGATGCAATTCGTCAAAAATGTAAACTAGTTGCTGGATTTCCCAATATAGGAAAGAGTTATGAGCAATTATCTCCTAATCTCCGGGGATTTAGTATCGAAGATTATATTATTTTTTATTATCCAAGAGAAGATGGAATTGACGTTACGCGTGTAATTAGTGGATATAGAGATTTAGAGTCATTGTTTTTAGAATCAGAATAAAATATTGATTGACAGTGATATTTTTGCTTTTATCAATAGACCTCTTGCAAAAGTCCTCCAAAACCCCACCCCCAACCCCTCCCCGCAGGCGGGGAGGGGAGACTTTGACGTAAGTCAAAGGCGGGGTGGGGTTCTTCGTTTTGATTTATGCAAGAAGTCTAATGTGACGGCTTGGCGTTGATTTATCATACATAAATGCCTAAAATCAAAAATGGCTATAAAACGATCAACGCCGCAATTGAGATTTTACCACGCGCCACAACATCACCGACACAATGAAAACTAGGGCAAAGGGGAAAGCGAATAACCCCAAAAGAAAACATAAACCCAATTGTAATTTACCACGTTGAGCAAATTTAGCAATTGACTTCTGCCACTTTGGTATAGCCAAAGCTTCAATAGGAAGTTCTAGTTCTTGTTGAATTTGAGTAGCTTGAAAACCAACTGCGTAACCTTCCTTAATTCTGCCTGTTAAATTATAAAGCTTGCCAAGATTTTGAAGTGACTGGGCTTCACCATTGCGATCGCCTATCTCGCGTTGAGTCGTTAATAATTGCTGATAACAATCAATCGCCTGTTGATATTCTCTCAAAGAAATGTAAGCATTGCCCAAATTAGTCAAAGAAGCAGCTTCACCAGTGCGATCGCCTATCTCTCGATCAATAGTTAGTGACTGCTGATAGAAATCAATCGCTTGCTGATATTCTTCCAAGGAATAGTAACTATTGCCCAAATTATTTAGAGAATCAGCTTCTCCTTTGCGATCGCCTATCTCGCGTTGAACCGTTAATAATTGCTGATAACAATCAATTGCTTGTTGGTATTCTCTCAAGGAACAGTAAGCATAGCCCAAATTATTAAGGGATTTGGCTTTACCATTGCGATGGCCTATCTCACAAAAAATAGCCAGCGACTGCTGATTGTAATCAATCGCTTGTTGATATTGTCCCAAGGAATTGTAAGCATTGCCCAAATTATTTAGAGAAGTAGCTTCACCATTGCGATCGCCTATCTCAAGAGAAATAGCTAGTGACTGTTGATAAAAATCAATCGCAATTTGGTATTCTCCCAAAGATTGGTAAGCATTACCCAAACCAGCCAGAGAAGCAGCTTCACCATTGCGATCGCCTTTTTCAAGAAAAATAGCCAGTGATTGCTGATGGTAATCAATCGCAATTTGGTTTTGTCCCAAAGAATCGTAAGCATTGCCCAAATTACCCAGAGAAGCAGCTTCACCATTGCGATCGCCTATCTCAATTTTAATAGCCAGTGACTGCTCAAGGTTATCAATCGCCTCTTGGTATTGTCCCAAACATTTGTAAACACCGCCCAAACCAAGCAGAGAATCAGCTTCACCATTGCGATCGCCTATCTCAAGAGAAATAGCTAGTGACTGCTGATGATAGTCAATCGCAATTTGGTATTGTCCCAAAAAATAGTAAGCATTGCCCAAACCAATCAGAGAATTGGCTTCACCATTGCGATTGCCTATCTCACGATAAATAGTAAGTGACTGCTGATAGTAATCAATTGCCAGTTGGTATTGTCCCAAGGAATTGTAAGCATTACCCAAATATGTGAGAATACCTGCAAACTTCCTATTTTCATCTTGGTTAGTGGGTTGCCATTCCTTTTCTAGTCGGCTAGATAGTTCAATAATGGTACTGTAATATCCTCGCAACCTCAAAAAATTGTCGCAGGAATCAAGAACGTTATAAGCTTGTCGATATTGCTTAAGTTCGCAGAGGTGATGAAAAATTTCTAGTTGTGGTCTGATATCTTCTATCGTCTGCCAAGATTCTTTAGCGATAGATTGATAGTAAGCGATCGCTCTTTGATGTACTTTGGTTAAATCACCCGCTTGCTGTTTCAGATAAGCCAAAATTAACGGCTGAAACTCAAATACCCAACCGCTTTCTAGTTTGTTTTCTTGCAAAAGCGATCGCTTAACCAATCCCCGCAAATCTGCTTGTGTCACTTCTTGTTCTGGTAAAAGTGCGGCTGCGGCTGTGGCGTTAAAAGCGGGGCGATATACGCTTAAATTAAATAATAGTTCTTGTAACTTTGGCGTTAACCGGGCAATACTGGCATCAATAATCTTACCAATACTCGCTTGCGGATCGCCCCGGTGTAACCCCAGAATTTCAAAGATATTTTGTCTCAAAGCGCTGATATCAACCACATCCCCCTCATCAGCGTGCAACACTCCAGCCACCAGCTTGATTAATAAAGGATGTCCATCCGCTTGCTTGACAAATTTTTGCATTTGTGCATCAGCACCTTGAATATCTAAATCTTCTAGCAGTGCTACCCCAGCATCGGTTGAAAGTCCTTTCAATGGCAACCAACGGCAGTAATTGAGGGTATTGGGCGGTAGTTGAGGTTGTTCGCGGCTAGTGACTAAAATTATACTTTCAGTGTGGCTACTCAACCACCGCAACAAGAAATCATAGTAAGTCTTATCATGCCATTCTCCGTTAGCTTCTAGCAGAGTTTCTAAATTATCTAATACCAGCAAATAGCGCCCTGTTCGCAAATTATTACAAACCGCAGTTAATAAATCTGCTTCTTTTTCAGGTGTTGCTTTGCCTAACTTTTCCAATAACCAGCGTGCCCAAACCGCAAACGGGTAATTTTGGCTAAAAGTTGCCCAAACTTGCTTTTCAAAGCTTTGTGCAGTTGCAAAGACTTTCGCAACCAGCGAAGATTTGCCATAACCACCAGTCCCGGTAATGCCAATTAAACGCACGTTATCCGCTTGCAACCATTCTTGCATTTGGGCAAGTTCATCTGTGCGCCCGTGCCAATTCTGGGTTTCAGGGGGTAATTCGTTGATAATAGAACTAACGGGATTTCTCTTTGTCCGTTCCCCTCCGGACGACTCCAGTCAAGGTTTATGAATGTTGATAGTGTGAGCGATAAAATTTTCACCACCATCAATATCGTTTTGAAAGCCTGTGCTGTTATCGTAGTTTTGCTGTATATTTTGGCTATTTACTTGAATTTTACCCGCTTTGATTTCTTGAGCTAAAGTGCTTACCTGTGCCGCAAAATCAGGGTTATCCTTCATTTCATCTTCTAAATAAACCGCCAGTTTATTCAAATGGTCTTTTGAGCCTTTTTCTACTTCCTGCAAGGCTTTTTCGGCTCTTGGATTTCCGCGTAACTTATCCCAAATCTTTTGACGCAGTTCGTCCATCTTGGTAAGCGCTGTTTCGGTGAACTTTTCCCCCAGCTTACCGACACCGGACTCGAAAAACTTTTTGAAGGCAAATTCAGCGATCGCCAAAGCTGTTAAGGTTGTTACGGGGTCAGTCATATCTGTAAATCCCTCTGACGCGGGTTGATTTTAATATACTTTTACACGTTTTTAAACAAAATAACGTTCCGACTTTCCGCATTTTTGCTGATAAATTTATAGTCCGACGACTAAAGTCGCGACTACAAGAACAAAGTCCCAGGCTTCCAGCTTGAGGGCTTAACATAAAAGTAAGGTAGCTTAAAGTGTGAGTATTATGAAAAGTGCTGTCCAATCTCGTTATAGCAACGAACAAATTGCCGCTTGGCTGCGGGGATTACTGACAGTCGCGTGGGCGGATGGTAACTTTGATGCCCAAGAACAAGAATTAATAGCTAATATCACTGACAAAGAATTGGCTCCGAAAATCAAGTTTGAGTCACTAGAGCCAATTGAACCAGAGGAATTAGCTGCGGTGTTGGGTAAAAATACAACAGCAGCGGAAAATTTTTTAAGAACAGCGGTGATGGTAGCGATCGCCGATGGTACTTATTCTGCCAGTGAAGACCAACTTTTGCATCAATTGTGCAAAGCCTTAGAACAGCCAGAGGAATTACTCAAAGCGCTGCGCTACACTATAGAACACCCACAGCAACTACAGACTCCTTCCGCCGATTTGACAAAACGGCAACTTGATGCATTGCGCCCGGTGCGTCAGTGGCTAGACAAACTGGAGATTCACGACCCCAGAGTAGCCCGCTTTTTGTGCAAAATGATACCTTCGCAGTGTCCCTTTGAGCGCGATGTCAACCTCTTTGGGCGGAAAATAGTTCACATTCCCCCGATGTGTAAAATCAATCCACTTTATGAACAACTTGTGGGTTTGCGTTTTCGCGCCCTCTCCTATCTAGCAGATGATTGCGGTGAAGATATTTCACCTTATATTTAGGAACGTGGGGAATGGGGCATTGGGCATTGGGCAATGGGCAATTGTTTAATGGGCATTGGGCAATGGGAATAAAAAGAAGTTTCCTCATTTCACGCCAGACCATGCCCCATGCCCCATGCCCCATGCCCCATGACGGCAGGTGCTTCAAGCCGGGGAACCCGTCCAACGCACTGCCTCCCCCATGCCCCATGCCCAATGCCCATTACCAACAACCAACAAACTATGCAATTTATCGATCAAGCAAACATTGAAGTTGAAGCCGGCAAGGGTGGCGATGGTATTGTTGCCTTTCGTCGGGAGAAGTATGTGCCGGCTGGTGGTCCCTCTGGCGGAAATGGGGGACGCGGTGGTTCGGTCATTTTTGTGGCGAAGGAAAATTTGCAAACTTTGCTAGATTTCAGATACAACCATCGCTTTCAAGGTGAAAACGGTGGACGCGGGGGACCAAATAACTGTACCGGCGCAAATGGTAAGGATTTAACTGTCGAAGTTCCCTGCGGTACGGCTATTTATGATGCGGAAAGTGGCGAACTGTTGGCAGATTTAATTGAGCAAAACCAGACTTTTGTGGTAGCTAAAGGTGGTAAAGGTGGCTTGGGAAATCAACATTTTTTGAGCAACCGCAACCGCGCTCCAGAATACGCGCTCCCAGGATTACCAGGAGAAATAAAGCAACTTAGATTAGAGTTGAAACTGTTAGCAGAAGTAGGAATTATTGGACTACCAAATGCAGGAAAATCGACTTTGATATCAGCTTTGTCAGCAGCACGTCCGAAAATTGCTGATTATCCGTTTACTACTTTGATACCAAACTTGGGTGTAGTGCGAAAAGCTACAGGCTATGGCACGGTTTTTGCTGATATTCCCGGATTGATTGAAGGTGCTTCTGGTGGTGCGGGGTTGGGACACGATTTTTTGCGTCACATCGAGCGCACGCGGGTACTGTTGCATTTGATAGATGCGACCAGTGAAGATGTTATAGGCGAATATAAAACGATTAAAAAAGAGTTACAAGATTACGGACGAGGTTTAGCAGAGCGATCGCTTGTTTTAGCACTGAACAAAATTGATGCGGTTGATCGAGAATCTGTAGATTTAAATGCCTTAGCGATGGAACTTAATCATCTATCCTTTGCGCCGGTTTTTTTGATTTCCGCTGTTACCGGCGCTGGGTTACAGCCAATGTTACAGGAAATTTGGCGGCTTCTTGATGAACTTAATGTGGTTCAACAAGTGGAGGTGTTGGGATAATGTAGTAAGGACTGAAGTCCTTATCTTAATAATATGAGGACTAAAGTCCTCACTACGAAAGAGGACTAAAGTCCTCACTACCAATTTACAAATAGGGCATAAATATAAGCGATAATTTCCGATATCACAGTTCGCACACCTTCGCTAGAAACCCACCATTTATTTGGATTGTAATTTCCTGGTTTGGCGGCAATTATTCCGACTTTGATTTTCGGGGCAAGTACTTGTTGAAATATTAACCAACTTCTGCGAGTATGGGCATCAGAGGTTAACAAATTCATTGATTTTATCGGTAAATTTGAATTTGCTAGCCACTGACGAAGTGCGATCGCAGATGCATGAGTCCGATCCTTAATTACATCCGGTGTAGGCACAACTGTCACTTTTTCTGGTTGTACACCCAGCTTTTTTAAAGTTGCAGCCGCAATTCCTGCAAAAGTCTTATATTCAGCTAGATAGAATCCTCTTTCTACCGGACCTCCTGTGGTGAATATTTCTCGATAGGAACCGCTTTTAAATTCGGTAAATGCTTGTTCTACTGCGTAGTCTGTTACCCATCCTTCGACAACTAAGACATCGGCTTTGATGGGAGAAGTGACGGCGAGAAACGGGTATAAATGAGTAGTGCTGAAAAACATTACAGAAATCATTAAAGCGATCGCTATTACCCATCCCGGCGCCGTCAGCGTCCACATTTGTTGGCGTTTTAGCAGCCTGATTTTTGGTATTTTGGAATTTTGATGGTTTTTCCTGGGCATTAAGCTGTTTTTATACTCTTGCTTTTCAAATAAGCAAACACAGATTTGTCCCCGATATCCGGAGGAATTTCTTGTACAGCTTTCCGCAATGCGAATACTACAAACAAAATTGCCCAGATTCCTAATAAAATCCGTTCTGCTTGAATTGGCAAAACTCCTACTAAATGTCCCAGCAGCAGTATCGGCACTGTAAACGTTAATACTTTAGTTTCCAGACGGTTGAAGCAAAAAGCTTCTTTGAAAAATATACCTGTTAAGGCTGCGAAGATAAAACCCACTCCGAATAAAGTCAGGGGGTGAGTGTAAACTGTGACAGCAAAAGGTTGACTGTCAAAATGTCCGAATACAAATGAAGAAATGCAACCAATCAGCCAGAACACTTGTAAAAGTCGGTGCAGCGGTGCTAAGTAGATATGAATAGTCAGTAAACTTACACCCAAAGCAAGACAAAAGACAGTATACAAAGGTGTAATTGCTTGGATGGAAATTGGGTTGGTGTAAAACAATACCAAAACGCTGGCGATCGCAAAGCTGAGTGCGGCTACCATTAAAGCAGTGCGATAGATAATTACACCAGTGCGATCGCTTTGATTAATTGTAAATTCGCCAAACTGACCTTGATAAACTTGTAATGGCGATTCTGTTAGAGTCATAACAATCTTGGATTTGAATCTATATTTCCTATGCTAGGAGAGATTATCCACTTTTTTGCTCGTTGATGTTAGTTAGTCTTCATTCTACGATCGCATCCCCGCAAAACTTCTGCTTAGAACCCCGACTTCTCTAAGAAATCGGGGTTCTTCTGCGTTAAAAATACTTCTACTACATCTCCCAACTGTATATGCATCTGTGTCTGTGCATTACCGCTGTTGATAGCAATTTCTACCCAACCGTGACTGCCAATTAAAGCGATCGCATCCCCAATCTGCACATCAGCGTAAGTTTCACAACCTGGTATCGTCAATCCCGCAGCTTTCACATACCAGGTTTTATCTTGCACGTAACTTGCAGAAATATTGCTGATTAAGTTGCCAAAATGGTCAATATATTGTATGCAACCCGTTACACCAGTTTGTGTTAAACTGCATTCTGCTAAATTTAACTTTATCAGCTTTGCTGAATCGATTTCTTTGCCTAGCTCTTTTAAAGAAACACCGCTCTTCAGATGCGCTGCCACAGGTGCAAAAATATCTCTACCGTGAAAAGTTCTGCTAGGTTGTTGAGTTCGCCAATATTGAGAGTTTGTCAGTTCGACTGCGCTAATGGCAGGACTTTGACTAAATACTCCGCTAAATATACCATTGTCAGGTCCCACCAAAAACCCATCAGCTAATTGTAAGGCGATCGCTCTCCTGATTCCTCCCACTCCCGGATCTACCACCGCTACATGCACTGTCCCCTTTGGAAAATAAGCATAAGCATTCATCAAGCAAAATCTCGCCGCAGCGATGTTTTGCGGCGGAATTTGGTGCGTTAAGTCTATCACTGTTAATTTTGGGTTGATTTGGGCGATTACTCCCTTCATTACGCCGACATACACATCGCGATCGCCAAAATCGCTGAGTAACGTAATTTGACTCATCTAACAAAAAAATATTTTCATTAAAATATATCAAACCACATATTTCTGTAGCTTATGTTACGGAAGTTGTGCTATATTAATAAATGAAGATATAAAGGAAAAAACTTATGCTTAATAACAGAATGCAAGCAGCAAAACAAGCTGATGAAACTCATCACCAAAATTTGCAAAAAAACCTAGAACATCGCTTGCAAGTAGCTAGAGCTAAAGGTGACGAAAAGCTAGTACGTCAACTAGAAGCCGAAATGAAGTATATAGGTTAAATCAGCGCCACAATTGTAAAGATTTATTTCTTGATAAACAGCCCGCGAAAGCGGGTTTTCTTTTTTGGCGTTACATCATATTTGGTAAATTACCCATAATTTCCGTAAAGCTGCGCTTTACATCCCCTCCCCTACTAGGGGAGGGACGAATTTGGCTAAAGGCAAATTCAGGGAGAGGTTTGTTTTAAAGCCCTAACCAACAGTTTTATACTCTGTGTCTGCTGCACTCGCTTTGGGAGTAATTATATAAGCGGCGTGGGGACTTTTAAAAGTTGTTTGCGCTTGTGGGTGTTGGCATTGGATCGCAGTCGTAACGTGTTCTGCTTCGTCATCGCGAATGCAGACAAAGACATCATACAAGTTGTTAATCACCGGGCGGCGATCGTAAGGACGACGGGATGTTTGAAATTCGTCGAACATATACAAGTCCCCATCGCGGTAATAGTTGATTGCAACTATCGGTGCGGGTAGCTGTTTCAGTTTCGCTGCATTTCTACGCAGAAAGTTATCATAAGTGTGGTAGGCATGTTCTTCTACCAATTGGCTGAAGTAGTAAGCGTGACGCGGTGAAACCATGTATAAAAATACAATCACCCAGTAGTAAATCAAGGCTGTAAAACGGGCAAGAAATCTATCAATAAAGCGGCGATTTCCGCCTAAAGATTCCATAATTAGCAGGTGATGGTATTCATTCCAAGCTTGAGCAAAGTGGACTTTGAGCCATTCAGCTTTGCGCCATATCCCTAAAGTTTCGTATAAGTGCAGTACTGAAACAAAGGAAAAATAAGGAACACGCGCCACGGTTTCCAAAACGTAAAAACGGGCGTAAGGACGTTTTTTATATAACTTGTCGATAACGAAAACTAAGCAATTGACGAGAAATTTAATCATTTTTTATGCTTCACCGTGGTATCATTAAAAGTCAATCAGCCATTGATTGTTGTGCCCTGTCATTGTTGATACTGATTGAGTTGATTAAATTCCGGTAAATGTTGATAAATTCGTGTCTGCACGAGCAGATTTTCTACACCTGCTGTTGTGGTTGTAATTGCTACTTGAATAATTCTGCTATATTGCAGTCGCCACTGTAGTGCATTAGAAATTGTTAAATAGCCAATTTCTGGCGGTTGCTGCAAAATTCTTTCTGCAAGTGCTTCACGTCCAATTTCATCTAAAGGAAAATTGCGTTCCTCTAAAAACGCCACTATATCATCTTTGTTACCATTGCGGCGTAAAATTTCTCTTAAACCGTAGGTTGTTTGATAGTCTCCGGTTTGTTCTCGTGCCACAAAGACAACGTGTTGGAAGTTTAAACTAGCAGTGTGAGAAATGCGATCATCAATTTTTTCGTATGCAAATATTAGGAGATGATAACCTAATCCATACACCTTTTGACTAGCATTGCGGAAAGGACATGAAGACTGTGGTTGTCGAATTGACGTCACTTTTAAATCAACCTCTAATCCCGGAAAGTCAATCCCCAAAGCAGCACTACCAAGAGTGTACTCATACATTGCAGACAAATATTGATTAAAAGCAAATTCAACGTATGTTCCTACTGCTTTGCCATCTGTAATACCATATAAATTCGGAATTGGTGTTTGACTCAATGAGAGACAAAAGTCTCGTGCAGCACTTTTGAGAGCAATTAAAGTTAGCACTTCCATTTTTTAAATAGCCAAACTTAATTGTTGCCAGCCAGACTTACTAAATTCAAAGTTTCTTTTACCAATTCTTTGGCACACCCACTCTACACAAGCGGGTACAATCGCATTACCAAATAGTGCATATTGATCGTAAATTCTGGCAATTCGACACCAGTCATCAGGAAAGCCCATAAGTCGGGCATATTCGATATTAGTTAAACGGCGAAATTTATCATCCACTTGGTAGCGTTCATAATGCCTGGAAGTCGATGCAGTCAAAGTTGACGCAATTCCATTAGTCCCAAATATTGTATAACCAAGTCTGGCACCTCCGTCTTGGTTGTACAATATTTCAACTCCATTACAATAACGATTTACAGCTTTACTTTGTTTGATGCGTTCCAAGGTATCAGCAGTAAAATAAAACTCAGGAGCGACTATTGACTCATCCTGAAGAATATCCTTAAGCCTCTTTCTCGGCTGGATGTCTGGCAAGGCAGAAAGATGTTGAGTATACATTTTATTTTTATAGGCAATTCCCCAGTTATCGTTTTTGCTTTTTATAGATATGATAGGCAACATATATTTTTCCAGTTTCTCCTCTGATTGTGTCAACGAAAATTTATCACTATCTGTTAAAAATACCGACAGGGTTTCTAAAGCAAGAGGTGTTATATCTGTTGAGTTTAATTTAGTACCAAAGATAAAAACTCTATCTCTATTTTGAGGAATACCGAATTGAAGCGGATTAATTATTCTCCATTCCACAAAATAATCTAATTCAGAAAGTGCATTTAAAATCAACCTAAAATGATAGCCGCTTTCCATCGTCAAAAGTCTTTTGACATTTTCTAAAAAGAAATATTTTGGCTGCTTTTGGTCTATAATTTCCACAATACGCTCAAATAGTGTTCCCCTAATATCTCTCACACCGAGTTTTTTTCCAGCGGGGCTAAAGGGTTGACAAGGAAAGCCAGCAGTTAAAATGTCGTGAACAGGTATATTTGATATAGGAATTTCGTTGATATCGCCTAAAGTAATTGAATCTTTACCAAAATTACTTTCATAAACTTTACAACAAAGTTCGTTGATATCATTCGCCCAAATCGTCTCAATATTCGCACCTGCCAAGCCAAGACGAAAACCGCCGATACCAGCAAATAACTCTACGGCAGTAAGTTGTTCTTTTGTCATTGATAAACTAATTAAATGTAAGTCTTTCCGGGTATGTAATTTGAAGGATGAAGTATAAAGTTAGACTCTGGCAGACAAATCATAAGAATTGAAATATCTTATGTGCTTTTTCTCTGCACCATAAATAAATAATGGTGCTTGTAGTAATGGTCTTACTTCATCCTTCATCCTTGATGTTTTATTTGACTTGCGTTACGCGCCAACTGAGTTTAAGGTTAACCCAGAAGTTCCAAACAGTAGCAACAGCGATCGCAATCAAATTTGCGATATAGCGGTTTTGTATAATAAAATTAAACACAATATTCAATACCAACACATTCAACACTAAACCGGCAAGACAAATAATGTTGAATTTCAAAAATCGCTTCATGCGTTGACGCCATTCGTGCTGCCCGCTAGAAACATCAGCAAAAGTCCAAGCATCATTCCACAAGAAATTATTGATAATCGCAATTTCACCCGCAATGATTTTACTGCGAGTTAAAGGCAAAGCCAAGGTACTTGGGTCACTGAGCAAGTAAAGCACTGTCATATCTACAAATACTCCACTGAGTCCCACCAAGCCAAAACGGATGAATCGACCAACAGGGAAATTGATGCGTTGACTGATTTTTCCTAACCGTCCTGTTCCCAGCCTTAACCGTACTAAGTGGTGTATGTAGTCGATATATTGCTTACTCGTGACTTTACTTTCACCCTTAACACGTTCGCAAAATACATAGCCAACTTCGGCAATTTCGCGCACCTTACCCCGTCCAATCACCTCAAGGAGAATTTTGTATCCTACTGGATTAAGCGTCGCACCTGCTATGGAACTTCGACGCACCATAAAATAACCACTCATCGGGTCAGATACCCTACCCAGTACATCAGGTAAAATAATTAACCCTAACAACTGAGCGCCACGAGACAAGAAACGCCGGATAAAACTCCAGCTACTTACACCACCACCGTCTACGTGACGACTAGCTACTGCCATGTCTGCACCTTTTTGAATGGCGCGTAACAATTGCGTCAGCACTTCTGGCGGATGCTGCAAATCCCCATCAATTACTCCTAAAACACGTCCCCTTGCTGCTTGCCAGCCGCGAATCACCGCACTTGAAAGCCCCCGCTCGTTTTGACGACGCATCACCCGTAATTGCCGATATTCTCGCGTCAGAGACTCGGCAACTTCCCAAGTGCGGTCTGGGCTATCATCGTCCACTACGATCAACTCGTAATTTCCAGGGATAGACTCATCTAGCAGTTGGCTCAATATTCTGACAACATTCTTGATATTTTCTCGTTCTTTGTAAGTCGGAATCACTAAAGACAAGAGGATGTTTTCACTACCTGCATTTACACTACTTGGCGGTAATTCAGGAATCTGTAATGCACCAGTTGGCACTGACAAAAGTGAATTAGGTTCAATTATACTCATGCAGAAATGACTATAGGGGGAAACGGTGTTGTTAGTAATTATGCTTGAGGAAAGCTATGTAGAGTTAGTGTTATAAATTTTCTACCAAAAGACGTATACAAAAAGTAATATTTTTTACCAAAAAATTAAAATTAGCAATTCTCGTTTGTATTTTCAGCCAAAAGAGGTAATAACAAAGTTATCGTTATTCTTTATACTAAGCTTGACTTGCCAATCAACTAATACTGTCAAATTACTTTGTATAAAATGGCTCTTTCACTTAATATATGAACAGCAACTTGCCACCTGTTTGGGCATTTCCTCCGAAAGGGTTACGATTTTTAGTGATTGTTTTATTAGTATTGGGTGTATTTTTTCGCTTTGCCAATATTGACCGAAAAGTTTACTGGTTTGACGAAACTTTTACCTCATTACGGATTTCTGGTTACACAGAAAAAGAAGCGATCGCCCAACTTTGCAATGGTCAACAAATTGGTGTTGAAGATTTACAGAAATATCAGCATCTTACTCCTGAAAGAACCTTAACAGATACTCTTAAATCTCTAGCTCTAGAAGACCCTCAACATCCACCGCTATATTATGTGATGACGCGATTTTGGGTGCAATGGTTTGGCAGTTCAGTTGCAGTAACCAGAAGTTTGACGGCACTGTTTAGCGTGCTGGCATTACCCTGCATCTATTGGCTATGTCTGGAATTATTTAACTCGTCGGTCGTGGCATCGGTTGCAGTTGCACTGCTTGCTGTGTCGCCATTTCATGTGCTGTACGCACAGGAAGCGCGGGAGTATAGTTTGTGGGGTCTAACAACTTTGCTATCAAGCGCAACACTGCTACGGGCAATGCGACTACAAACAAAGCTCAGTTGGGGAATGTATGCAGTAACTGTGGCATTGGGGCTGTATACATTTCTCTTTTCTGGCTTGGTGACAATTGCTCATGGTGTCTATGTGTTTGCAATTGAACGCTTTCGATTAACTAAGAGGGTTATTGCTTATCTAGTTGCGCCTTTAGTGGGATTTCTAGCTTTCACGCCCTGGTTAGTAGTTATTCTTAGTCAATCAGCTCAACTTAATAAAACAACAGGCTGGACAGGTGAAGTTAAAATAAGTCGGTTAGCTCTGATTAAAAACTGGATTGTTAACCTTAGCTATTTTTTCGTTGATTTTAACTACGATACCATACGTGGTGCTGAAGGCTCTTGGTTGAAATTATTAGTAGCATATTCAAGTCCTTTTATCTTAATTTTTGTCGGATATTCAATTTATTTTCTCTGTCGTAAGTCTCCAAAGCAAGTTTGGTTGTTTGTCTTAACATTGATTGGAATGACAGCGCTACCCTTAGCTATACCAGATTTTATTTCTGGGGGGATACGATCGCAAGTCCCTCGGTATTTAATTCCTTGTTATTTAGGTATTCAGCTAGCTGTTTCTTACCTTTTAGCAACTCAAATTTTCTCTTCTTCCGTTACCATTGGAAGACAAAAGATTTGGCAGCTTGTTATGGTTGCGCTGATTTCAGCCGGAGTCATATCCTGTGCGATGATTTCTCAAACAGAGACTTGGTGGTATAAGGATCTTAACCTTTATACTCCCCAAGTGGTTGCGATCGTCAACCAAACTCCCCAGCCACTGGTGATTACTTCGTGTCAAGCAACGTGGCCTCTGGGTGATGAAATGGCTCTCTCGCATCGGCTCGATCCAAAAGTGCGGCTTCTGTTGGTGAACGAGTCAAATGTCCCCAAAATTCCTAATACTTTCAGTGATGTGTTTTTCTACAATCCTTTTTACAATCCTCCCCTGCCGATATTGCGATATAAGCTTGAGAAAGAGCAAAAATACAAGATAGAGGAGGATGTTTACCCCAAAAATATCCAGCTTTGGAAACTAAGTAAATAGTTGTAATTTTTGAAAAAAATTCATAATTCATAATTATGTACTTGAGGAGATTTAGATCCCACTTGAAACAAAAATGCTTTTAGTCGGCACACATGAACAAACCCTCTTTAATTATGAATTATGAATTAATAATTATTAATTAGCTTGATGTCATGCCGAGTTATCCTCGTTAATGTGATTTAATTATATCAGGTGCGGCAATTACATATATTGTAGAGACGTTTAGTATATGAACAGCGAATTGCCGTCTGTTTGGGCATTTCCTCCCAAAGTATTACGATTTTTAGTGATTGTTTTATTAGCATTAGGTATATTTTTTCGCTTCGTCAATATTGAGCGAAAAGTCTACTGGTTTGACGAGACTCTTACCTCATTACGGATTTCTGGCTACACAATGTCAGAAACAGTTGGGCAAGTCTGCACTGGTCAAGAAATTGGGGTTAAAGATTTACAGAAATATCAACGTCTTACTCCGGAAAAAACTTTAACAGATACTATTAACTCTTTTGTAGTAGAAAACGCTCAACATCCGCCGCTATATTATGTGCTGGCGCGATTTTGGGCGCAATGGTTTGGTAGTTCTGTTGCGGTAATAAGAAGTTTGTCTGCCATCATTAGTTTGCTAGTATTCCCTTGTATTTATTGGCTATGCTGGGAATTATTTAACTCGTCGCTCGTGGGATGGGTTGCAGTTGCACTGATAGCTGTGTCACCATTTCATGTTTTGTACGCACAGGAAGCGCGGGAGTATAGTTTGTGGACTGTGACAATTTTGCTATCTAGTGCAACACTGCTACGGGCAATGCGACTGCAAACAAAGTTTAGTTGGTTAATGTATGCAATATCTGTGACATTAGGGCTGTATACATTTTTGTTTTCTGTGTTAGTGACGATCGCTCATGGTGTTTATGTATTCGTAATTGAACGCTTTCGATTCAGTCAGAGGGTTATTGCTTATTTGCTGGCGTCTTTATTGGGATTTTTAGCTTTCACACCTTGGCTAGTGATTTTTATTACTCATTTAGGGAAAGTTAATGAAACAACAAGCTGGACATCTAATAAAATACCCAGGTTAAGTTTGATTAAGTCTTGGTTTGTTAACTTGAGCTATTTTTTTATTGATTTTAACTACGATTTGAGGAGTGTTTATAATGACTCAGTATTGAAATTGATAGTTAAATTTTTGATTCCTGTTATCTTAATTTTAGTAGGCTATTCGATTTATTTTCTTTGTCGTAATACACAACAGCGAATTTGGTTATTTATATTGACATTGATTGGGGTTACAGCGCTACCTCTAGCAATGCCTGATTTAATTTTTGGAGGAGTGCGATCGCAAGCTTCTCGGTATCTCATTCCTACCTATTTGGGTATTCAGCTTGCTGTTGCATATCTGCTGGCAACTCAAATTATCTCCACTGTTAACAACTGGAAACGAAAGCTTTGGCAACTTGTGATGGTTCTGCTGATTTCAGCCGGAGTCATGTCTTGTGCAATTAGTTCTCAAGCAGAAACTTGGTGGCTCAAGTTTCTTAACATTTATACTCCTCAGATGGTTAGAATTATCAACCAAACTGCCAACCCACTTTTAATTGTTTCCTGTGAGGGAAACTCGTCTATAGGTCATGGAATGTTTCTCAGCCATGTGCTGGCTCCAAAAGTGCGGCTTCGGTTGGTGAATGAGTCGAATGTGGCGCAAATTTCTGATAATTTTAGTAATAGTTTCAGTGACGTTTTTTTATACAATCCTGACTACAATACTATTCCGCAAGTATTCTTAGATAAGCTTGAAAACCAGCAGAAATACAAGATTGAAAAAAACATTTATCCAGAAAATCTTGGTCTTTGGAAATTAAGCAAATAGTTAGAGTCGTGTGGCTGAATTATATCATGTCCTACAAATTACACATATTGATTGTAGAGACGTTCCACACCGAACGTCTCTACGACGGGTTTTTATACCAATCCTATATGATTTGTAAAAATTTGCGGTGTTTAGATCCCCGACTTATTAAATAAGTCGGGGATCTAACTTTTCAAGAAGCGGGGATGAAGTCTAAGACTTCGGTTTATAAGTTGATGCAACGTGCAATTCTTTGAGCTGCTTTGCATCCACCCCAGAAGGTGCATCTGTTAACAAACAACGCGCTTGTTGCGTTTTCGGAAAAGCAATTACATCGCGAATTGATTCTTCCCCAGCTAACAACATCACCAAGCGATCTAAACCGTAGGCGATACCACCATGCGGCGGTGTACCATATTCAAACGCCTCTAAAAGAAAGCCAAATTTACTTTGTGCTTCTTCCGGAGATAAACCGATCGCTTCAAATACTTCTTCTTGAATTTCTCGCTGATAAATCCGCAGACTACCACCGCCAACTTCAAAGCCGTTAAATACTAAATCATACGCTTGGGCGCGGGCGGTTTTCAAGTCGGACAAATCATCAGGATGCGGTGCTGTAAATGGATGGTGAAGTGCTTCTAAGCGTTTTTCGTCAGCATTCCACTCAAACATCGGGAAATCTACCACCCAAAGCAAGTTGATTTTTTCCGGATCGATTAATTTATATTCTCTGGCGATGACTTGACGCAATCTATCTAAAGTCTTATTGACAGTTGCCGCATCACCTGCTGCAAATAATAGCAAATGTCCGGGTTTGGCATCGGTGCGGCGTAAAATTTCTTGCTTTTGTTCTGGTGTTAAGTTGTCTTTAATTGCGCCGATGGTGTCGATTTCACCATCTTCTCTGACGCGGATGTATGCTAAACCTTTCGCACCTGCTTCAGCAGCTTCTTTAAATAAGTCGCCGCCCGGTTTGATACGGACATTGGAGATTGTATCATTACCGTTGGGGATGGGTAGGATTTTCACAATACCGCCATTGGCAACGGCTTCGCGAAAGACTTTGAAACCAGAGTCTTTCAATACATCCGAGACATTGACTAGTTCCAGACCGTAGCGGGTATCAGGTTTATCACAGCCGTAACGTTCCATCGCTTCGGCGTAGGTGAGACGTGGAAAGGGAAGTTGTAATTCGATACCTTTAACAATTTTGAAGATATGCGAAACTAACTTTTCGTTAAGTTCGATAATTTCTTCTTGGGACATGAAACTCATTTCCATGTCCAATTGCGTGAATTCTGGTTGTCTGTCAGCGCGTAAGTCTTCGTCGCGGAAACAACGAGCAATTTGATAATAGCGATCGCATCCTGCTACCATCAATATCTGTTTGAATAGCTGCGGTGATTGTGGAAGTGCAAACCACTCACCAGGACTGACGCGACTGGGTAAGATGTAATCGCGTGCGCCTTCGGGGGTGGAACGAGTTAAGATGGGAGTTTCAACTTCGATGAAGTTTTCTACATCTTCGAGATAGCGACGCATGGTTTTGACAACTTCATGGCGCAATTGTAAGTTATGCGCCATGCGATCGCGTCGCAAATCTAGATAACGATATTTCAGCCGCAAGTCTTCCCGCACCGTTTCGCTGTCTGCGGTGGAAACTTGAAAAGGTAACTGTTTGCGAACAGCGTTTAGCAATTCGATTTTATCGGCGTAGATTTCCACTTCGCCTGTGGGGATGCGGGTATTTAGCGATTCAGAAGGACGCTGCGTCACTCTCCCGGTGATTTCCACGACATATTCATTACGCAAAGCGTTTGCTGGTTCGTAAGAATCTGGGGTACGTTGGGGATCGCTGACAATTTGGACAACGCCAGAGCGATCGCGTAAATCTAAAAATATCACACCCCCATGATCGCGGCGACGGTCTACCCATCCGTACAAGGTGACAGTTTCTCCAATATGTGAGGAACGGAGTGCGCCGCAATAGTGAGTTCGCATAGGTCTTAATACTTATTTCTGGAGCTAGATGGGCTAGTGTAAGAAGGCAGAAGGCAGAAGGCAGAAGGCAGAAGGCAGAAGGAAAGAAAGCTTGTGATAGTAGGCTTTTATCAACTGCATAGTTATTTTTGCCACGCTGCACTAGTTTATGTCAAAGCTTTCCCATTATCTAGCATCAATAGTAATTGTAGTAGTTCCGGTTAAAGAAAAAATGGAATTATCTCTTGACTTACGCAAAAACTCTCTCTAACCTATGAATCTTGGCGTACAACCAGCGCCCTTGGCGGTACGTTTTTCCATGACCTTGCGTAAGTCCTATATTTTACATCAGCGTTTCGCGCACTCGAATGCCTACTTTGTTTCAATTTCTGAAACAAGCCTGACAAAAGCTGTAGAGAGAAGTTAGGTTAACTGTTAAACCGCACCCTTTGCAGCTATGGTAAAAGAACTGGCAATTCGCACCTGTGGACTGACTAAGCAATTCGATCGCCACGTTGCGGTTAATGATGTTGATTTGGAGATCCAAGCGGGTGAGGTTTACGGACTGATTGGTCCGAATGGTGCCGGTAAAACAACTCTCATCCGGATGTTGGCAACTGCTGAGGAACCGACTACAGGTGAGATTTATATTAATGGCACTCGCTTACTACGTGACAAAACTAATCCGACTCTCAAGCGTCGTCTCGGCTACTTACCCGATGACTACCCGCTTTATGAGGATCTCACAGTTTGGGATTATCTCGATTATTTTGCGCGTTTGTATCGCTTGCGAGAACCGCGTCGCACTCAACGCTTACATGAAGTTTTAGAATTAATACAACTCGGCAATAAACGCCACAGTCAGATTTCTACTTTATCGCGGGGGATGAAACAACGCCTCAGTTTGGCACGAACAATTATCCACGAACCGATTTTACTACTTTTAGATGAGCCAGTTTCCGGACTTGACCCCATTGCCAGAATGCACTTTCGCGAAATCATTAAAGCATTGCAAGAAGCTGGGATGACGATATTAATTTCCTCGCACGTCCTCAGCGACTTAGCAGAACTGTGTACTTCAGTGGGAATTATGGAACTTGGCTTTTTGGTAGAAAGTGCTTCACTAAAACAACTTTATCAGCGTCTTTCTCGCCAGCAAATTTTGTTATCGACTTTGGGAAATTTAGAACCACTTTTAAGCGAGTTGAAAAATCATTGTCTAGTGGAAGAGTGGGAAGTTATGCCAGATAAACAGGGTGTGCGCGTCTACTTTTCAGGGAATCAAGAAGATAGTGCAAATCTCTTGCGATCGCTCATCCAAGCTAACATTCCTCTAAGCGAATTTCATTGCACTCAAGAAGACCTAGAAACAATTTTCCTCAAACTCGGTCATAAACAAGCATCTTGAAGAATTGTTGTTAGTTGTTGGTTGATGGTTGTTAGTTGTTGGTGGGCATTGGGCATTTGTCCCCCTTGTCCACGGACACGTTCCTTAACGGGGACGCCACATGCTTCAACGGAGGGAACCTCCGCAACGCAGTGGCTTGGGAACCCCCGCACTCGCTGTGTCCTCCCCTTGTCCTCCTTGTCCCCCTGTCCCCTTGTCCCCTCTTCACTGGAGATTTGTGAGTATGATGCTCAACTTAATAGATAAAATCGGTGATTGGAATCCGCAATTGTTGCGCGAACTCAAAGGTCGGTTGAAAATTTTGCCTGTAGCGATCGCCTTGATTATATCGCTACTTGGTCAACTGGTATTATTTTTATTTCAATTAAAAGATTTTCCCGGCGAAAATTACTCTATAGTCGGTCAATACTGTCGCCTAAGTAAATCTTATCTTCAGCAACAAGAGACACTTTATCGACAAAGCAGCACACTTAATACAGCAATATCTAGTTTAAAGAGAAATAAAGGATTTGATAAAGCATCGCTTCTAG
The DNA here is from genome assembly GCF_050875635.1 of Tolypothrix sp. VBCCA 56010. NCBI lineage: Bacteria > Bacillati > Cyanobacteriota > Cyanophyceae > Nostocales > Tolypothrichaceae > Tolypothrix > Tolypothrix sp. VBCCA 56010. The sequence goes on along the minus strand of NZ_JBPAOH010000022.1, from coordinate 12,793 downwards.
ATTTGCAAACAGAACTCAAATCGACAAATGCAAAACTTCAAGCTTTAAGTAAATACATTTCCGATAATTTTTGCCCAACCGATCAATTAAATATGCAATCGTGGTGGCGAGAACATTGGGAATACATATTTCTCTCATTGAGCGTGATTTTTATCTTCACACTATTAGTAGCAGGAACTTATTTACTAATAAATAATTTAGCTACTGAAGAACGTCGCGGTACGCTAAATTTTATTCGCCTCAGTCCCCAGTCAGAAGTAAATCTTTTGACTGGTAAGCTGTTAGGAGTGCCAATTTTAGTTTATCTTGTAACTTTAGTAGCAGTGCCTTTACATTTGTATGCTGGACGTTCTGCTAATATCGCTTTAAGTTACATTTTTAGTTTTTACGCAGTTCTTGCTGCTAGCTGTATTTTCTTTTATAGTGCAGCGCTACTTTTTGGTTTAGTTTGTCGTTGGTTCAATAGTTTTCAACCTTGGTTAGGTAGTGGCTCGATTCTAGTATTCTTAATTATGACGATGATGATGGCATCGTCTTCTGGAGGAAACTTTAACAATTCAACGACTTGGTTTAGGTTGTTTAGTCCTTTCGATATCACAAATTATCTGTTTCCCAACTTGTACCATATATACAATGGTTCGCCATTGAAACAATTGCAGTTTTTCTATTTACCAATTGGAACAAATATTACTAGTATTGTTGGATTCCATGTATTTAATTATGGCTTGTGTACGTTTGGTATTTGGCAAGCATTAAAACGTTGCTTTCGTAACCCGAATACCGCTGTTATCAGCAAGCTTCAAAGTTATTTGGTGGTAGCTGGTTTGCAAGTGATGATGTGGGGATTCACTTTGCAGTATGTAAAAAATTATTGCCTACCTAATCTGGTTAATCAACCTTCTACTTGCTTGTACGGTGTGAATTCTCAAATTGGCGAGAATTTCATTTTGTTAGCATTTTGTAACTCAGTACTGCTTCTTGGTTTAATTGCAATTCTTTCACCTCACCGTCAAGCTGTACAAGATTGGGCAAGGTATCGACATCAGGGTATTTGGAAGAATTTGCTAAAAGATTTGATTTTTGGTGAAAAGAGTATTGCACTGGTAGCAATGGCAATTAATTTAGCGATCGCTATTATCCCATTAATAGTTTGGATTGCAGTTGCACCGATTTTAAATGTTCACCAGAGCCGTAATTTACTTGGACTTGGAAACAATGTTCACAGAATTCATGTAGTTTTTGCTTTAGCGTTATTCATCACCTTGATGATGATTTACGCTACCATAGCTCAACTGATGTTGATGATGAAAACTTCTAAGCGTTCTTTGTGGGCAATTGGTACTGTAACTGCGGTAATGTTTTTACCACCGATGATTCTCCAATTCCTCACCATTTATCCCTCGAAAAATGCTACCCTCTGGCTGTTTTCCAGCTTTCCTTGGGCAGGTGTAGAATATGCTTCTACAACAACAATTTTTCTGGCACTCTTGACTGAGTTTAGCATTTTAGCATTGTTAAACTTTCAATTGACAAAGCGGGTAAAGTTAGCAGGGGAATCTGCTACTAAAGCATTGTTAGGCTGACGTTAATTGTAGTCAGCGCTTCAGCGCTTCAGCACTGACTACTTTTCTGTCAACGTTTACGACGTGTAAGCCATATCCCTAACTACTAATTATGGAGAGTTTTGCTATGATGCAAAATTTTGTAGACCGTTTAGGAAACTGGAATCCGCAATTGTTGCGAGAAATCAAAGGTCGTATTAAACCACGCAACATTCTACTAACGATTGTTATTTCTCTGTTGGTTCAATTTTTACTACTTCTATATTTCCAAACCCAGGTAATAACTGAAAAGACTCCAAATGCAATTCAAACTATCACCAACAAATATTGTACAGGAGAAAACACTTATATAAATGCTGCTACGCGGGTATGTTTGCAGGATGAATTGGGCAATATTATCATTAATTGGGAATTGTGGTTTAGAAACATATTTACATGGTTGAGCATTATTGGCTGCTTTACCATTTTAGTTGCAGGAACCTATCTAATTATCAGTGACTTAGCTAATGAAGAACGTCGTCAGACACTGAATTTTATTCGCCTTAGTCCTCAGTCACCCCAAAGCATCTTATTAGGTAAAATGTTAGGTGTGCCTATCCTGCTGTATCTTGCAGTATTCCTAGCAATTCCTTTGCATTTGTGGTCGGGTTTAGCCGCAAACATTCCGCTGGTTGAGATTTTCAGCTTTTATGCGATTATTGTTGCTGCTTGCATTTTATACTATAGTGGCGCATTGTTATTTGGCTTAGTTGGTTCTTGGTTAAGCGGTTTTCAAGCTTGGTTGGGTAGCGGTGCAGTTTTGGGTTTTCTCATATTAACTAGGCAAGGAATATTTTCTCAAGTAGGACAATCTGAAGATCCATTTGTTGTCTTGAAGTTAATTAACCCTGTTTATTTAATTCCGCATTATTCGGATAATTCTTCTTTTAAATCTGTTGCTTCAGAATTAGCAAATTTCCATTGGTTTGCCATACCGTTAGGAACTAGTTTTGTAACTATAATTGGTTTTGATTTGCTGATTTATGCGATCGCAACTTGGTTTATTTGGCAATCTTTGCAGCGTTGTTTTCGCGATCCTAATGCCACTATGTTAAGTAAACAGCAAAGTTATTTGCTAACGTCTTGCTTTGCAATTTTAACAATAGGATGCGCTAATTGGCAAAAATTAGTATTTGCTAAGGGCAATTCCTATATGATAAGTGAAAATTTGGCATGTCTATTGTTCTTGAATTTGTGGCTGTTTTTATATCTTATTGCTGCTCTCAACCCTCAACGGCAAAGTCTATATGATTGGGCACGCTATCGACATGTTTATAGTTTTAAGGAATTTGCTAATAGCAAGTTAATTAAGGATTTAATTTGGAGTGAAAAAAGTCCGGGTTTAGTAGCGATCGCTTTAAATGCAATAATTGCCATCACTGCTTTAAGTCTATTTATTTTACTTTCCGGTACTAAACTTGATGGGGCAATACCAGCCTTTTTATCTTTAATTTTCGCTGGTAATTTAACTACAATCTACGCAGGTTTAGCTCAACTAATGTTGTTGATGAAAACTGAGCAGCGCGTGTTATGGGCTACTGGCACGGTGGGTGCGGTAATGATATTACCACTGGTAATTGTAGCTATGCTGTTCTCCAACCCCGGAAACAATACATTTGCGTGGCTGTTTTCAATCGCTGCTCCACTTCTTATCTTATATCCCACAGGATACCCAGAGTCATTCATATCGGTCTTTCTGGCAGTTATTTGTCAGTGGATGATTATCGGATTGTTAGTATTTTTGCTGATGCGACAGTTAAGAAAAGCTGGGGAGTCTACAGTGCGATCGCACTAACCGTTACTTAAAAGTCAGGCGATCGCTGTTTTTGCTCTGTGTGCTTACTAGCATTTAAATACAGTAACTAAACAGGTGTTGAGCAATGACTGTGGCAAAATCTCAAGCCGAATCTAAGCGCAAAGTGCTACTGCGAAATCACCTTGTTAACAATAAATGTATCCATATCGCTCTTGCGCTTAATTCAATCAAGTTATTTTAGTATCGTATAATCTGAAAATTAGGCGATCGCTCTTCACCTCATCTGAAAATAAAGCGATCGCAAATAAGCATAACGATTGTTCACTTTGATTGGTCAATCGACTTTGCCTGACTTGTTAACCAATAACCTGCAATCGCGATCGCAATAGTAATCGCACCAAGCGCGACATTCGGATAAATCGTGATTCCACCTAACTCAGGTTCACGAATATTACCAAAAACTGGATCGTTAAGAAACCCGTAAGAAGTTCCCGGCAAGAATCCGGCAGCAATTAGCCCAATCCAAAAGGCAGAACCGAGAAATGCAGCAAGACCCATCGAAAAGCGATCGCTTACCGGACGAACTAACAAAATCGCTAAAGCAGCAAGTCCCAACGAAGCACCCGCAAAAAACGACATGGCACAATGCAGTTTTGCATGAGGTAGCCATGCAGGGTTATTCATATGAGCGTTTGCTAGTAAAACTGCATCCACAGCGATGGGAATGATAATTGTTGAAAGCGCAGCAGCTCCAAGCAGCCATTTGGCGAGTTGTTCTCGATGCATGTTGATTTCCTCAAACTTCGTTACCCGACACATCAACAACTATCTCACAATTCAACAATAAAACTTTCCCGTCGATGAAAATCCGCTTCCTCACCACAATGAGTTAATGCCCAATAGCTAAGATTACCATCTTTCGATTTAATCACAGTAGTAATTCCAACTTCTAAAGATTGCTCTGCCAGGATAAACTGATCTAAATCAACTTCTAAATCAACCAACAAAGCGTCTGATTTCTGCTCAACGCTAAAAGGTAGCGATGTAACAGCCATTTCCTCTTGTAACCCTTGCCGATAATTATCTAAGTGAAAGACATTCCAATGTCCGGCTGGTGAAAGATTAAACTCCCAATAATCAGGATAATTCTTAATTCCAACGAATAACTCGAAACACGTTTCTTCCCAAAGATCGTATTTGCGCTTTAACAAGTCAGCTGGTGTGGGAATTTCGACTTTTGTCAAATCGCCAAGCAGTGCATAAGAAATAGTTAATTTATTGCCGTTTCGAGCGATACTGCCTGTAATCTTTAAATCAGACAGCGAGCTTGTTAAATTAAATGGCTGCAAAGAAAAATTTTGCTCGTTCATCGCATTTCCTGAATGATAGCGCGGATAGCGGTTTCTTGAGATTCGATACTTTCGGTGAGCTTAAATTGGACGATCGCTCGATTCAGATTATGTTCTGGGTACTTAATCTTAAAGTAGACATTACCCGCTAAATAATCAGTGAAAAATCGCAATCCCAACTCAAAGGCAATCAAGCGGATTGCATCGTACATATATTCATAGTCGCTTATAGTGAGGAATTCTCTCGCTACTGAGAGATAACCTTGCAAAACAGACTGACAAATATCGGTGTCAAAGCGCACCATATCCCACTGGTCTGTTTCTTCTCCCAAAAAATTGCAGCTTGAGCGCAGGCAGTCCCCGATATCATAATGAACCAAGCCTGGTTTAACGGTGTCCAGGTCGATAATACTGATAGCGTGCCCGGTTGTGGTGTCTATCATGACATTATTTATCTTGGGGTCGCCGTGAATTGGGCGCAGATGCAGTTGTCCTTGTGCTTGGGCATTTTCTAAAACGTGTGCCCAAGAAGAGCGATCGCTTACAAATTGCAAGCAATACTTGACTTCCGCAGATTGGCTGACGCTACTTTTAGGTAGAACTTCGTTATATTGCTGGAGGTAGCGCGGTGTAATGTGGAATCCTGGAAGAGTGTCAGCGAGTTTTTCGGTAGGCAAATCGCTGATTAGGTTATGGAACATACCCAGCGCGTAACCGACTTCGCGAGCGTGATTGCTATCTTTGATGATGTCAAAAGACTCCGCAGCCTCAATAAAGCTGATTGCCCGCCAGAATGAGCCTTCAGCATCGATAAAGTGATTTTGGGCGTTTTGTGTCAAAAGTACACGCGGTACTTCCCAGCGGCGATTTGGGGGGGTGTGTTGCAGGCGATAAGCGGAGCTTAAAGCCTTCAGCTTATCGCCTACATGAAGAGTAAAGATACTCATATTCTGCATCACCAGTTTTGGTTGACGAAACACCTGCGTGTTGATGCGTTGCAGAATAAAATGCTTTTCTTCTAGGGAATCCAGAGTTACAAGGAAGGTGCTATTAATATTGCCATGCCCAAATTCCTGGATGTCAATAACCTTACCTTGTGGCTTAAATCGGTCTGCAATGTCAATCAGATTATTCAAAATTTTGCCTTATATTTTGCTTTTATTGCAGCTTACCTGAGAATGCATGTTATTATCGCGTACCTTTGTCGTATACCACAAAAAGTTTAGTGCGATCGCCGATGCTGTTTTTTGATTTCCTTTCCTTGGGTAAAGAGTCATCCTATTTCAGTTTTTCTAGATGCACTAACTACATCAACATGATTGAAAATCATCCGAGTTTTTACGGATTCTTCTTTTGACGAATGTAAATAGCTAGTAGTAAATTAGCCAAGAGAAGATACGCTTGTGATTTCTACTCCGGCATCACTATTCAAACTACTTTCTTCCTTATTCGTCGCGATTCCCCTTGCTGTTACTTGTGTTGACTGTAGCAATAATGAAGTCCAGATCGCGCAAGCTATTCCTAGAATTAATGAGAATATCCGATACCCTCAAAGCGCGGCAGTAATTGATGTCACATCGCCTGAGTATAAAGCCATACCCAACGATGGTAAGGATGATACTGCGGCTATCCAAAAGGCGTTGAGTCAGTTTCCCAATCAGGGACGAGTTATCTACTTACCCAATGGGGTGTATAACATTTCTGATAGCTTGCATTGGGCTAACGGAGTTCCTTTCCGTTCTGACTACAAACGTATTGTGCTGCAAGGGCAAAGTCGAGATGGTGTTGTTATACAACTAAACGATAGTTCTCCGAAGTTCCAAAACCCAGACAAGCCTCGACCTGTTATTTCTACAGGGTTTAACCCAGATTTAGATCCAAACTCTAAAGAGTTTAAAGCAAGTCAGGTAGCTCAACGCTTTAGCAATTCCGTCAGAAATCTCACTATCAATATAGGCAAAAATAATCCAGGAGCGCAAGGACTCAATTTTGTTGCCAACAATCAAGGTGCAGTACGAAGCGTTAAAATTATCTCTTCTGATAATCAAGGTACAACTGGTTTAGCACTGACTCATGGTGAGGTCGGTCCGTTGCTAGTTGAGGATGTTGAAATAATTGGATTTGATGAGGGGATAAGCACTAACAACGGTATAAACGGTTTATCAATGCAGAATATTACTGTCCGCGATCAGAAGCGAGCAGGTTTCTACAATCGCGGACAAGTAGTTAGTCTGGAGAAGTTTAATAGTGTGAATTCTGTACCTGCAATTATCAATGGTAGCAATCCTCATACCGGTAACGATCGCGGAAGTACTTTGACGCTAGTAAATGCCAAGCTTATTGGTCGCGGTGGTGCAAGCAAAACACCGGCAATTTCTTCTGTGGGATTTATCTATGCAAGAAACGTAGTATCTTCTGGTTACAGCAACGTTCTTTCAAATAATACTAATGCAAAAAACGCGGCAAAAAGCGTCAAAGGAAACGCAATTGATGAATTTGCTTCTCACCCTATCCTTTCTAAATTTCCTTCACCATCGCGATCGCTTAAACTGACAATTAAACAATTTCCGAAGCTAGAGTGGGACGATCCAAAAACATGGGTAAGCGTCGAGAAGTTTGGGGCGATCGCAAGTGATAAAAAGGATGATACAGCAGCTTTTCAAGCGGCGATTGATTCTGGTGCCACGACAGTAGTAGTGCCAAAACCAGGAATTTTTACAATCAATGGTTCTCTCAAACTTAGAGGAAATGTGCGAAGATTTCTGGGAACTGAAGGAGTGCTAAACGGTTCTGGAGAGATAGTTGCATCGGACGGCAGTCAACCTACTCTCATCATTGAAAACTTCTTCGTCGCATATAATTCTAAGTTGAAATGGAAGAACGTTGCTAATCGAACTATTGTTTACCGTAGCATATTGGGTCTTGACCTCGAAAGCCAAGGAACCGGAGATTTATTCATTGATGATGCTGCAATGCATACAATTAGATTACTCAACCCTGCCCAACATATTTGGGCACGTCAGCTTAATCCTGAAGGAAGTGTAGAAACTGCTGTAGTCAATCGCGGCGCCAAGCTGTGGATTCTTGGTTTGAAGACAGAAGGAAGTAAAACCAAAATTGAGACTACAGATAATGGTTTTACTGAAGTTCTCGGTGGGCTAATTTATGCAACTAATAAACAAGCACCTTCAGATCCACTATTCCGTATCATCAATGCTTCTTGTTCTTTTGTTGGTGTTACTGAGGCATATTTCGATAAAGACACCTATCAAATTTGGGTTGAGGAAACACGCGGAAACGAGACAAAAAAGCTCATGCGCCGTGAGATTCCTGACAGAAGAACCGCGAATGGACAAGCTTTAGTATTGTATACAGGTTTTAAAAAATGACCAAGGCAACCAAATAAAATTTAGTCATTAAATTTGTCACGGCAAACTTGGCATTTTTACTGGTGCATCGCCTTTCTAAACAGTATTGGGGTGATGATTATTGATTAAATAAGCATATAATTATACTACATCTTCTCTCTTTTGGCACACTAAATTTTCAGATTTTTCATTAATGTCGTCATTGTTAGTTGAAACAATCCGCTGTTGATACTCGTTCTCAGTCATTATATCTAAAGTACTCTCTAGCCGATCTAAAAAAACAATTCCTTCAAAGTGGTCGTACTCATGTTGAAAAATACGCGCTACAAAATCAGTAAATTCTTGTTTTTGTAACTTGGCATTGCGGTCAGTATATTCTACTTCTATCGCTTGATATCTGGGAACTAATCCTCTAATTCCAGGAATACTTAAACAACCTTCCCAACCTTTGACAATTTCATTTGAATGTGCCGTTATTTTCGGATTTATCATCGCTGTTGGTTCCATCTCTGGGGCGTTGGGATACCGGGGATTGGGACGCGACGCAACGATAAATAAACGCTTTTGTTCTGCAACTTGAGGCGCGGCAATTCCCACACCGTTACTATCAGCAACTGTTGTCAATAAATCTTCAATTAGTTTTTGTATCTGCTCGGATTGGATATTTTCAATTTCCGCAGCTTTGGAGCGCAATATCGGATTGCCTAATTGAATAATTTTTCGTAGTTCACCCATAATATAACTCTTTTTCTTAGGTAGTAAGGGCTTCAGCCCTTAAAATTGAATATTTGAGCGGTAAACCGCTCACTACGAATCAAAACAATATTTTAGGTTTACTTAATAGCTAATAGCTCACAACTATTAGCTATCTTAGTAAAATCAGCTTTCTCGTGGAGCAGGTAGAGGTGCAGGGCTAACTGCGACTTGTGCAGTTTGTCCATTCCGCTCCAATTGTATTTGTAACGGGCTACCTATTTGACTATTTTCTAATATTTTTAGTACCTCTTCATTTTTGGCAACAGATTTGTTATTGATACTGAGAATCACATCACCTGCTCGTAATCCGGCTGTCGCGGCTGGCGAACCACGAACAACACCGCGAATCAATACTCCTTTATCTGCTGTTATTTTCAGCTGACCGTCAGAAGCATTACTGATGACTCTCTTAATTTCTGGGGTCAGCGTTGCCATTGCGACACCTAAATAAGGATGATCCACCCTTCCCTTGGCAATTAATTGCTGGGCGATTCGTTGTGCTGTATTAATGGGGATGGCAAATCCCAATCCTTGAGCGCCACGCAAAATCGCTGTATTCATCCCAATCACTTGACCTTCAGCATTTAGCAGCGGTCCGCCAGAGTTACCAGGGTTAATAGCAGCATCTGTTTGAATGTAATCAACGCGCTTGTCACTAGCGCCGATGTCACTACCAGAACGACCTGTAGCACTGAGAATGCCAGAGGTTACGGTATTATTTAAACCTAAAGGATTGCCAATAGCAATTACTGCTTCGCCCGGTTGCAATGTCTCGGAGTTACCAAGAGCAATAGTGGGCAGGTTATTTGCGGCAATTTTAATTACTGCAACATCAGTTACCCGGTCTTCGCCTAGCACTTTGCCGTCAAAAGTCCGACCATCTTTCAATGTTACCGTCACCGTGTCAGCACCATCCACCACATGGGCATTAGTCAAAATTTGACCTCCGGAGTTAATTATAAACCCAGAGCCGCTACCTTCTATTGTTTGTCTGGGTTCTGATTGCCGATCTCCGAAAAAGCGCCGAAAAAATGGATCGTTAAATTCATCTGGTGTACGAGAATTTACGACTCTAGTAGAATCAATTCTCACTACCGCAGGTCCGACTTTTTGTACTACTCCCACTACAAAGTTAGGATCTCCAGACTTGGCGAGAATTGGTGGTGGGGCAATTACTGGATCGCGATCGCTTGTATTTTGGGCTTCTACTTGAGCTTGAGAATCATTTCTTTGACTTTCAATACCAGCACTACCGATAGGTAACGAGCAGCCCCCAAGAAACACCACTGCGCCACTCAGTAGCATTAACATAATACCAGTTGCTGCCCAAGGTTGAGGCAAACTTCTGGTATCAATTTTTTTTTGCCCAAAGTCATGTGTTATCTTCATGTGTTGCGTGTAACTCCTTTATGAGTCAGTGAGTGGTAGGATCTTGCCTACCGGGAACAAGAATAATTACAACTTAAAAGCTTGTTCTAGGTCTAGAGCATCTGAGCAATGCTAAATGGGTGCTTGCTTATATCTTCTATTTTGACGATTAGCAGCAAAGGTGGTATGTAACATGGAAATTCCCATAAAAACTCTGTGGATTCAGGTATTGGAGCGCTTACAGCTAGAATTATCCCGTCCCACCTTTGAAACTTGGATTAAAACTGCTAGTGCAGAGCGATTAGAAAATAATTGCTTGGTGATACTTACTCCTAACCCGTTTGCGCGTAATTGGTTACAAAAGTATTACATAAATACAATTGCTCGTGTAGTACAAGACATTCTTGGTCATCCTGTTGAAATTTATTTTACCGTTGCTCAAGGTGATGAAGTTTCTTTTTTGAATGAAGGAGAGCTGACTCAGGCAGTTCCTATTCCAAATAATATTTTAGAAAATGCTTCTAAAAGCAAAACGATAACTACTGAATTAAATTATAAATATGTATTTTCGCGGTTTGTAGTTGGTGCAAATAACCGGATGGCTCATGCTGCTTCATTAGCTGTTGCTGAATCTCCGGGAAGAGAGTTTAATCCTTTATTTTTATGCGGTGGTGTCGGATTGGGAAAAACCCACTTAATGCAGGCTATTGGACACTATCGCCGAGAAAATTATTCTGATTCTAAAATATTTTATGTTTCTACCGAGCAGTTTACTAATGATTTAATTACTGCCATCCGTAATGATAACAGACAAGGTTTTCGAGAGCATTATCGAGCGGCTGATGTACTGTTAGTAGATGATATTCAATTTCTTGAGGGTAAGGAGTCTACGCAAGAAGAATTTTTTCACACTTTTAATACTTTATATGAAGCTGGCAAGCAAGTTATTATAGCTTCCGACCGTCCCCCAAACCAAATTCCCCGCTTACAAGAACGTTTATGTTCTCGTTTTTCGATGGGGTTAATTGCCGATATCCAAGCGCCAGATTTAGAAACGAGAATGGCAATTTTACAAAAAAAAGCTGAATACGAAAATATTATCTTGCCTCAAGATGTAGTTGAATATATAGCTTTAAATTACACTTCTAATATTCGCGAGTTAGAAGGAGCCTTAATTCGGGCAGTGGCGTATATTTCGATTTGGGGTTTAGCCATGACTGTGGAAAATCTCGTACCAGTTTTACAACCAAAAACTGAAAAATTGCCAGCCACTCCAGAAGCAATTTTATCGGTAGTAGCTGATGCTTTGAATGTCTCAATTGAAGATTTAAAAGGCAACTCGCGACGACGGGAAATAAGCTGGGCACGTCAAATTGGTATGTATCTAATGCGACAGCACACAGATTTGAGTTTGCCGAGAATTGGAGAAGTTTTTGGGGGTAAAGACCACACAACGGTGATTTATAGTTGCGATAAAATAACTCAGCTACAAGAAAGCGATCGCACTTTGGTACAAACCTTACGTCAATTAAGCGATCGCATTAATATGACTAGTTCCCAAAAATAAACTTTAACTATCTGCCAAAATTCATTGAGTATAATTACTCTGTGGAAAAACTATCGGGTTTTTCCACAACTTTTTCCACAGGTAATGGCTTGTGGAATTATCAGTGGAACAGAACTATCGAAGCTTTTCCACATTTTCCACAGCCATCATTAAGAAATGTAATACGAATTCGCTTTCAGGCAACAAGCAATTATGCTAAATTAACTTCTGAAGCTCTCGCTAGTGATTCTCTGGCTACTTCTAGATATAAATTACTGCTACATAAAACCTAGACAAACCTAGACATTATTTGACGTTTCCACGGGAGCATGGGAGCGGTTATCCCTTAACGTCCAGGCACGGTTTAGCCCGCCGTGCATATTTTTCTAAATTCACAGATGCATTTAAATCTCGGTCTTGAATATGCTGACATTTCTGACACACATAAACACGTTCAGAAAGACTTATTTCTTGAACTTCTCCACAATTTGAACAGGTTTTACTAGATGGGTAAAATCTATCAACTTTTACGACAGTTCCACCATATCTAATTACTTTGTATTCAACCTGTCTGCGGAATTCATAGAAATTTGCATCACTGACAGCACCTGCTAACCTATGATTTTTTAACATTCCTGAGGTATTCAAATCTTCCAAAGCAATTACTGCGTGGTTTTTGCAGATATATGTAGTTGCTTTATGGGTCGCATCATAACGTATATTACTGATACGTCGATGAAGTTTAGATATTCTCAGCTTTTGTCTTTTATAACGATTACTACCTGGAATTTTTCTCGATAGTTGACGCTGTAATCTCGTTAATCTTTTTTGCGCTTTTTTTAAAGCTTTTGGATTAACAAAATTGATTCCTGTTGATAATGTTGCCAGGTTATTAAACTCAACGAGGTTGTCACCAACCCCGTTGGTCTTCAAAACCGTGCGTGAAAGTTTCCCTTCACACGGCTCCTCAATGATTTGGTGCTTGTCACGCATACCTCATTACCCATTTGTCATGGACTTTTTCCAGTCTTTTGACGGGCTTAGGCTCG
>NZ_JBPAOH010000021.1:0-75504 GCF_050875635.1 Tolypothrix sp. VBCCA 56010 | reverse complement strand
AAGGGGGAGAAGGGGGAAAGGGGGACAGGGGGACAGTGGGACAGGGGGACAGGGGGACAGGGGGACAGGGTGAGAGGAATTTTTCCCCCATGCCCCATGCCCAATGCCCCATGCCCCATGCCCCCTGCCCAATACCCAACTCATAATTCAGACAAAATTTAGCTAATTGAAACAAATCTTAAAATAATGCCGGAAATAGCTGCTGTTAACTAGAGAATTTGCCGTGTCAAATAATACAAAATATTACGACTTAAGAAATTTTAATGAAAATTCTCATCAATTAGCTTTACTCTAGGCTTTTAGTAGCTTTTTCGCCGTCGGTAAATCAAGACTTTGGCAGTTGACCCTTTAAAGTTGAGAAATTTAGTATGAGCAGCAATTTAGCAACCAAATTGCGTGTAGGCACTAAAAAAGCCCACACAATGGCAGAGAATGTCGGTTTTGTCAAGTGCTTTTTAAAAGGAGTGGTAGAAAAAAACTCCTACCGTAAGCTAGTCGGCAACTTCTACTTTATCTATTCAGCGATGGAAGAGGAGATAGAAAAGCATCGCAATCATCCGATTGTTTCCAAAATTAACTTCCATGAGTTAAACCGCAAGCATAGCCTAGAGCAAGACTTGGGTTATTATTATGGTGCTAATTGGCGGGAGCAAATTCAATTATCGCCTGCGGGTGAAGCTTACGTACAGCGCATTAGAGAAATATCCGCAAAAGAACCGGAGTTGTTAATCGCTCATTCTTACACGCGTTATATTGGCGATTTATCAGGAGGACAAATTCTGAAAAACATCGCGGTAACGGGGATGAACCTAACTGATGGGCAAGGTACTGCTTTTTATGAGTTTGCGGATATTCCGGACGAGAAGGCTTTTAAAGCCAAATATCGTTCGGCTATGAATGAGTTGCCGATTGATGATGCGACAGCAGATCGCATTGTTGATGAAGCTAACGCGGCTTTTGGGCTGAACATGAAGATGTTCCAAGAGTTAGAAGGCAATTTGATTAAAGCGATCGGTTTGATGCTGTTTAATAGTTTGACACGGCGTCGTACTCGTGGTAGTACAGAAGAATTGGCTACTGCTGAGTAAACACGATTATCTAATACTTTTGTAAATTTTAGGGGCGACATCTTTGAGATTGTCTTAGTTGAATCAGGCGATCGCAAAGAAGTCGCCCCTACAGTATTAATTAGTTAAATTCACTTCAAAGCCGAATTTTGCCGTCCACCTAAGCGTTGTTCTTGTGCAGCAGGTAAAACGTTCACAGAGATAGTTGCATAAGAACCTTGTTGCTGACCAATCATGATTAGGCGAATGAAATCACCTAAGCCTTCTACTAATCGGGCATTACGTAAAACACCACAATCGAGTGGTACAAATCCAATTTCTGATGCCAGTTGCATTACTGTTTTTCTGGCTTGTTCGTCATCCCCAGCAACAAAAACCGAAACATGATAATTTTTAAGCGGTTCAGGTGCTAATTCAAATAGTTCCTGTGCCATTGTATTAAATGCTTTCACCACGCGAGCATTTGGAACTTCTTTTGCTAGCTTTTCTGCTAACGATTCCTCAATTGCCGGATAAGCAAATTCAGAGGGGATATCTTGGTTATTGCAATCAATGATAATTTTACCGTTGAGAACTTCAGCGTTAGATAGCAATTCCTTTGGCATAACACCGCGTGCTGTCCACAAAATCACATCAGCAAATGCCGCAGCCTCATCATTTGTACCACCTTGCGTTTCTAGGAGTGCAAATTCTGCCACTGCTTTTCCTTTTTCCGCATCGCGGGAACCAAAATATATTTGATGTCCCTGTTCTGCCCAGAGAATACCTAAAGAACGTCCCATGTTGCCACTACCGATGATTCCTATTTTCATGACTTGAATTCCTTGCCGATTGTTTGGTACAGTTGCGGAAGTATCTTTAGAAAAAGCGGCAGGTACGCTAATTGATGCGTACTTACCACCGAAGGCTTGCGTACTAAATATGAATCTAATTAGCTAGCAAACTCTTGAGTGCGCTTTGGGCATCGGCGTTTTTTGGATCTACTTGCAGTGCTTGCCGAAAAGCTGCCATTGCGTCTTGTTTTGCGCCATCATTATAAAATATCTCGTTACCTAATTTGATATAAAGTTCAGCTATTTTTCGGGGCGGAATATCAGCAGCTAACTGAGTATAAAAAGCTTTGACAGCAGGAAATCCTTTTTGCTGATAAAGCGCCAAACTTGTAATTGAACAGGTGTCGTAAGATTCACCAAGTTTAGCTACCTTTTGACAAGCTTGCTGCGCTTGATCTAAGTTTCCCTGTTTAGTCAGCACTTGACTCAATTTGCTGTAATAAGAGTCGGTGGGTTCTTTGGCAACCGCTTGATTGTAAGAGGCGATCGCTTCTGTGAATTTGCTTTGTAACATCAATACATCGCCTAAGGAAGCATAGTTTGAAGCTTCAGGCTTGATTTGTATAAGTTGCCGATAAGCAGCGTAGACGCAAAGCGGCTTGCCGCAGGCATCGCGTTATCAATAAAGCCCCGCTTTGTCGATAGTTCCGCCAAAGCTTCATAAGCAGTCTCATTTTTAGAGTTGGTTGTAGTTATTTGCCGATAGATAGCAGCAACTTCTGAATATTCCAGTAATTCGCTTAAGCTGTTAAGGGCATGATAACTTGTTGGATCGAGTTTCAAAGCTTGACGGTAAGCTGTTATTGCTTCTTCTCGATTACCTGTTTTGAGAAGCGCATCACCTAAGGAGTTGTAATTATCAGCTTCGGGTTTCAGTTTAACAGCTTGACGGTAAGCTGTTAATGCTTCCTCTACTTTGCCCATCTCCAATAAATGACTGGCTAAAGTAATGTAAGCAGTATCATTCGTGGAATCTAGTTGGATAGCTTGGCGGTAAGCTGTTATTGCTTCGCTGATTCGTCCTTTCTCTGCCAAAAAATCAGCCAATTTGATGTATACTGTTGATTCCGGAGTTATTTGTAGTGCTTGGCGATAAGCAGCAATTGTATCTTCAATCTTGCCTTGATTAGAAAGGATATCTGCCAACTTGATGTAAGCATAGCTATTGTTGCGATCGCCTTTGATCGCACTCTGCCAAATTTTTGCCGCTTCTTCGTAATTTTTAACTTCCTCGGCAGCTGAAGCTCGTTGTTCTAACTCCTCCGCTGTTTGTGCCAAACTAATTTGCGGAACTAAGGCAAAACCTAAACTCAGCAGCAACGTCAATATTTTCGACTTTTGCATAAATTTTCAGCTTAAAATAACTAAGTCAATAGACTTCTTGCATAAATCAAAAGCAAGAACCCCACCCCCACGAGTGACGTGAGTCAAAGTCTCCCCTCTACCCCGTGGTAGAGGGGTGGGTGTGGGGTATTAGGAGAATGAGTGCAATCTTGTCTAATAATCAAGACCAGCTTAACCTCAGTATTTTGATGTGTAATCCGTGAAACTTACTATACTGAGAAAATCAGGCAAAACTATGGCAGCAAAAATCCCCGTTACCGTGATTACAGGCTTTTTAGGTAGTGGCAAAACCAGCCTAATTCGCCATTTACTACAAAACAACCAAGGTAGACGCATCGCCGTTTTAGTTAACGAATTTGGCGAACTTGGGATTGATGGCGAATTGTTGAAATCCTGTCAAATTTGCCCGGAAGATGGCGACAGTAATATTTTTGAATTAACCAACGGCTGTTTATGTTGCACTGTACAGGAAGAATTTTTCCCGACGATGCAGCAGTTAATTAAGCGACGCGATCGCATCGATTGTATTTTGATTGAAACTTCTGGTTTAGCTTTACCAAAGCCGTTAATCAAGGCTTTTCGCTGGCAAGAAATCCGCAACGCCGCCACAGTCGATGCGGTAATTACGGTAGTAGATTGTGCAGCAGTAGCATCAGGCACATTTGCCAGCAACCCGGAAGCAGTGGCAGCGCAACGACAGGCAGATGATAGTTTAGAACATGAAACACCGTTGCAAGAACTGTTTGAGGATCAACTTGCTTGTGCTGATTTAGTGGTGTTAAATAAAACCGATTTGGTGGATGATGAGACAAAAGCGCAAGTTGAAGAGTTAATTAAACAAGAGTTGCCGAGAGTAGTGAAGATTGTGGAGAGCGATGGCGCTCAACTCGATTCATCTATATTATTAGGATTAAACGCTGCCGTCGAAGATAATTTAGATAGTCGTCCCAGTCACCACGACACCGAAGAAGAACACGAACACGATGAAGAAATTATCTCCACTCACGTAATTTTAGACCGCGCTTTTGAACCAGAAAAATTACAGCAGCAGTTGCAAGCGATCGCACAACAGCAAGAGATATACCGAATAAAAGGCTTTGTCGCAGTCCCTAACAAAGCCATGCGTTTAGTCATGCAAGGCGTCGGAACCCGATTCGATCAATTTTACGATCGCCCTTGGCAACCTGAAGAAGCAAGACAAACCCGCTTAGTTTTCATCGGTCGCGACTTGAAATCCTCAGAAATAGAATCCCAACTTGTAGCTTTATGAGTTAGGAGTTAAAAGTTAGCAGTCAGGAGTTATTCTCCCTCATCTCCCTCATCTCCCTCATCTCCCCTACTCTCCCCCTCCCCCCACTCACTATGACAATCTCTCAAATTTTCAACATAGCTAATATTTTCGTTTTGCCTTTTTGGGCATTGATGATTCTATTACCAAACTGGAAAGTAACGCAACGGGTAATGGAATCATATTTACCCTTTGTAGCGTTAGCTGGAGTATATTTATACTTATTTCTTAGCAGCATTACACCAGAAAATGCCCAAGCTTTATCAAATCCTCAATTAGCAGATATCGCCCGATTTTTTGCAGATGAAAAAGCGGCTGCAACAGGTTGGATTCATTTTTTGGTAATGGATTTATTTATCGGTCGCTGGATATATTGGGAAGGACAGAAAACAGGTATTTGGACAATTCATTCTTTAGCGCTGTGTTTATTTGCTGGTCCTTTAGGATTGCTTTCTCACATCTTTACTTATTGGATTGCTAAGAGATTTTCTGGTAGTTCTGATGAACCAGTGATAACAGAAAAAGCCACATCATCAAGTGGCACTTAAGTTATTATAGGGTGCGTTAGGCTTTAAGCCGTAACGCACCCTATTAGTACAACGCGGCGGAAATAAAGCTACCATTAAAAATCACCCAAAAGCTTATGGTATAAGTCTTTTAAATGCGTGATTTTTGACTGACTCGGCATCGGTACTAGGTTTATTCCCGAAAAACTGGTAGATGCTACGGTATATATAATACAAAAATATCTATAACCAGATGGTTTATGGAACCAGTTACTCTAACGGCAGTAGCTACGGCGATCGCCACCCTACTTTTGACAAAAGCACTGGAAAAAACTGGCGAAAATCTTGGAGATGCTGCATGGCAGCAAAGTCGCAAGTTAATCGAACAGCTTCGTCATAAGAATAAGTTACCATTACTAACCAATGCGACGGAAGGTAACGAACAGCAGAGATTAGATTACGGACAAGCTGTGCTGCAACTGAAAGCAGCAGCAGACAAAGATCCAGAAATTGCTCAACAAGTTGTGCAAGTAGAAGCAGCAGCGAAAGCTAATCCAAAACTGGCTGCACAAGTCCAAGAAGTAGAAAATACACTTAGCTCTCAACAGCCAACAATGCCAAACTTGCAAAAGTTAGCAGAAAAAATTGGGCAAGTTGTGGTCGGTGGTACGGGTTCAATTCAAAACCAGTCATTTTGATTATGGTTTAACTGACTATGCCTGAAGACACTGGTAAGTTTGCCGAAAAAATAGGGGTTGTTGCTCATAACAGCACAGTAAACATACATAATCAAAACATTGGTGTTTCTGATAATTCTGGTGCGACTCCCATTAATTGGCACGAAATTTGCCGCCAATTGCTGGAACCCCGGCGGCGACTCACCAGCAATCCTTCAATGCCAGATGAATCTGCCAAATTAGAAAGAGAGCAGATTTATGTTCCCCTGGCGCTAGTGCAGCGAACAAAACCTGAGAAACGCAACCTGGGCGAATATTCCCCAGAAGCGGGAACGCGTCTCTATGAACCGCAGTATGAGAAAAAGCAGCGATTTGAGCATGAAGCTTTCTTGACTCAAATCTTGGAACAAGGGAAAGGCAAAACTAAGGGTAAGTACATCGCCTTAATTGGGGAACCAGGTGCAGGGAAAACAACTCTGCTGCAATGCATCGCCTTTTGGGTATTAGAGAAAAACTTAGGTTTCCCAATTTGGATTTCGCTTGCTGATCTGGGGCGAAGTGGCTCTTGGACGGATTTACAAAGTTATTTATTCAAAAATTGGCTTAAGAATGCTGTTCCACAAACACAGATGATTCAAGCGGAAGCAGAATTGACAACACAAATTCAGCAAGGGCGAGTCTGGTTGTTGTTGGATGGAGTGGATGAAGTAGCTGTATCAGGTGTGCAAACATTGCAAACACTCGCCCAGAAACTTACAGGATGGATTGCCCAGTCACGGGTGGTGCTAACTTGTCGGCTAAATGTCTGGCAAGCGGATTACAATGCGCTAGAAACCTTTGAAACCTATCGTTTGCTGGACTTTGATTATCCCAAGCAAGTGCATCAGTTTATCGATAATTTTTTTGCTGCCTCAGAACCTCGGTTTCTTCAAGAAACTGAGATTCTTCTATCCAAAGGGGAACGGTTGAAAGCAGAATTAGATAAAGCTGAACGGGGACGCTTGCGAGACTTGGTACAAAATCCTCTACGGTTGATGCTATTATGTAGCACTTGGCAGAGTGAGGAGGGAAATTTACCACAGACAAAGGCGGGACTTTATCAGCAGTTTGTGCAGCAAATCTACACATGGAAACAAAACTGTTTTTCTATTAGCACTACAGAACAAAAGAAATTAAACAATGCATTGGGACGTTTGGCGCTACGGGATATTCAAGAGGGTGTTCCCCGATTCCGGTTGCTGGAAAGTTTTATTATCGAGGAATTAGGCGCACCAGATGATGAAAATTCTTCATTTTACAAAGCCCAGCAACTTGGTTGGTTGAATCATGTAGGAATTGCCGTTGAATCCCAATCAAATGAAAAGGTTTATGCTTTCTTTCACGCCACATTTGAGGAATATTTTGCAGCGCTAAGTGTTAATGATTGGGACTTTTTCTTGCCTCGCGCACACCAAAATAAACCTGTAAAAGATAAACATACAAGGGAAAAGCCATATCCAATATTTGAATCGCAATGGAAAGAGGTGATTTTGTTGTGGCTGGGGCGAGAGGATGTGAAAAGAAAGCAGAAAGAAGAGTTTATAAAAGCATTAGTAAAGTTTCGTGATGGATGCAGAGGATTTTATCATTATCAAGCTTATTTTTTAGCCGCAGCAGGAATTGCCGAATTTAGAGAATGTTCCAGAACTGATGAAGTTGTAGCACACATTGTTCGGTGGAGTTGTGATTATGGAGAGCTTCTAGATAGAGCAAGGGTAGCACTGCAACAGATTCATCGTGGAAAAGCCATCGATGCTTTGCTAAACTTAATCACCACCTCTCAGGGTAAAGACGACGAATACTACACCCGGATGCTAGCGTTAGAAAGCTTAGGGGAAATAGCTGTTGGCAACAAAAGAGCGATCGCAGCTTTGATCAACTTCATTGCCAACTCTCAAAATGAAATCCGCAACCGTATGCAAGCGGCAGAAAGCTTAGGAAAAATAGATCCTGGCAACGAGCGTGTGATCGCAGCTTTAATCAACTTCATCAGCCGCTCAGAGTATGAATCCATCTCTAGTATGGCGGCATATAGCTTAGGGGAAATAGCTGTTGGCAACGAAACTGCGATCGCAGCTTTGGTCAACTTAATCGCTACTTTTGAGTATGAACACACCTATTGGGCAGCGTTAGAAAGCTTAGGGGAAATAGCTGTTGGCAACGAAACTGCGATAGAAGCTTTGGTCAACTTAATTGCTAACTCTCAGGATGAATCTACTCGTAGGCAAGCGGCATCTAGCTTAGGAAAAATAGCTGTTGGCAACGAAACTGCGATAGAAGCTTTGGTCAACTTAATCGCCAACTCTCAGGATGAATCCACTCGTAGGCAAGCGGCAGAAAGCTTAGGGGAAATAGCTGTTGGCAACGAAACTGCGATAGAAGCTTTAGTCAACTTAATCGCCACCTCACAGCATGAATTCACCTGTTCGCTAGCGGCATATAGCTTAGAGCAAATAGATCCTGGCAACGAAAATGCTGTAATCGCTGCTTTGCTAAACTTAATCGACACCTCACAGCATGAATTCACCCGTAGTTGGGCGGCAGGAAGGTTGGTGGAAATAGATCCTGGCAACGAGCGTGCGATCGCAGCTTTGGTAAACTCAATCGCCACCTCACAGGATGAACGCATCCGTTGGCAAGCGGCATTTAGCTTAGGGAAAATAGATCCTGGCAACGAGCGTGCGATCGCAGCTTTGATCAACTTAATCGCCACCTCTGAGGATAAATACAGACTAAGGGCTGAAGATATTGAAAATATTGAAAATATTGAAAATATAATGCCTTGGCATGAAAATATGATGACCCGTCATCAAGCGCTACGTAGCTTAGAAAAGATTTTGTCAGCAGATCAGATGGCGAAAGTTGTCATTGACTTGGGCAGTGACTCCAAACCAAACGATGACCGTTACGGAGTTATCTCGCATTGCGCCCAAAATATGCCTTATTCAGCTTTTTACCAAGCTTGGCATCGTCGTTCTTACATGAAATTAGCAATTACATTTCTTCAATATGATTGGTGGATTTCTTTAAATGCTTTAGTTGCTTTAGTTTGTTTAGTTGCTTTCTTAAGACAGTTTGTCGAAATACTTACTTTAGGACTTACTCATAAACTTCCTTTAACATCTGCTTTAAAACTTGCTTTAATATATACTTCAGGAATTGCTTTAGCATTTGCTGAAGGAATTGCTTTAGGAATTGCTTTTGCATGGGTTTTTGCTAAAACAGATTGTATGGTGAGACTCAGAAGGAAAATTATGAAAGTAATAAAGAGAGTCAGGAGTAAAAAATGACTAGTAGAGCGGGCGCGCAAATAAACAGACCATTAAATAGCCAAGACTTACCCTTATCTCTCCATTTAAAAGGTTTAGCCATTGTTTTATTAAAGTAGTCAAGAAAATTGAGGAATCAGATGCTATGAGAATTATTTTTGCTCGTAGCGCTATCTGTTGCGGCGTGTTGTGTCTGTTAATCAACTGTTGGAGTTGATGGTGATGGCGATGCTTAAATTTAATATTTTTGGAGTTAATCTTACCACAACGTCATTCCTTAGTACTTAGCCAAAACAGTTTTTGACCTTACTATTTATTCTCCCACAATTATGGTCTGTTTATTTAAGCCGAACTGTACTAGACTACTGGGCAAATATCCTAGGGCACAACTAAGATTATTGTGCCCTCTTGCGCGTATTCTACACCAACAAAAAGCGATCCCAAAAGCAATTGCAAGACACAAAATTGCTTTTATCACTTATGAAGCTTATGCTTTTTGATAGTTGGCATCAACCCAACAACGTGGTATACTTTCACCTGATGGAAAAACTAAGTTTTCTTTTTTAATAGGTTCAGGGTCTTGTTCTTCTTGACCTTCTTGGTCTTTTCCGTGAATAACATCAGTATTAGGGTCTATTAATTCCTCAATTTTAAGAACTTCTACCAAAGTTCCAGTATCTTTAACTTGTAAAAGCATTCTTCTTAGCCTCCTGAAATTGACTTGACAACTAATTGCAAGTTTAATTATAAACCCGCATTTGCGCTTATTTGAATTGTTTAATGACTTGTAGTGGTGGACGCAAACTACAAGCCTAATTCACAATCCAAAATTGTATTAGTGAATGCTTGCTCAAAAGCAAATTCGACTAATTTTTTCAACCGTATATATACTTGTGTCGGTATCAATGTAGTGTTGCCATTACACCACTAGTAAATAACTTTCTTGATAGAGGATTTTGAATGGCAAATTACCCGACAACAAGCAACGGAAAATTAAAATTCGGTCTGATATTTTTCCAAGATATCTACAAGATTAACTTGGCATTGTAGCGGCAATAAATCAATTAAAGGAAGTTCGCGTTTGCCACCGCCAATTTTTACGGGAATGGATTCCAAGACTTTTATTATTTGGTCTTCATCCACGGACTTAGAGGTAAGTAAAGGATACATCTTTTCTGCAACGACGGTGTGCAGTTTGGCATTTGATAAATAAAGATGCCACTTAGCAATATCTATATATACGTTTTCGCCTATTTCAGATGCTAGGGCTTCTAGTATTTCTGTGGTATTAGTTTTAGCCATACAAATGACCCCAGATAAGGATCGTGAAATCTCAAGCTAATTATCATTATTGCTTAATTATTCGGCTTATTTCTACTGCCACAAGATACAATCGCCCTAGCTGTTGATTCCGTCTTCAGGTGGACTTTGGTGGTGTTTGTGAGTAATCGGCGATCGCACTAATATAAATTAGATGCGCTAACAATACCACTATCCAACCGACTGTTAACCAAGGCAGCCACTCCCAAGTCGCTGCTTTGAAGTTGTGAAAAAACCACAAACCAGAGTTTATCGGCGCAAAAATCGCCACATGCATGGCAAAGTTCATTCTGTCATCTAACTTACGGTAATCTGGGTCATTGCGATCGGGTTGACGAGGCCAACGAGGAGGCATAATTCTTTGTTACAGATTTTAATAAAATTGCTTTCTGATTAATTCTAAGATTTTTATCGGTGTTATTGCTGTCTTGCCAACAAATATAATGAAAGCATAGAAAAGCTCAGTTGACCAAAACAGGGTTGCAGGTTTCGGGTGTGGGGTGTGGGTAAAAAAAAGAAAGCTATATTTTTGTACTCCAGGACCCGAACCAATAAAGGGTACAAGCCCCCAGCAAAATCGTAGATTTGGTGGTCTTAAATCAGTGTCCGGGGTAAGGCCCCCACTCCCAACTCCCTACACCCCACACCCAACCCCCCACACCCTTCTTTTTGAACTCAATCGAACAAGAACAGCAGAAGCAGCAAGAACGCCAACGCGCTGAACAACCAGAATTGTTGTTACAGCAAGAACGCCAACGCGCTGAACAATTGGCAGCGTATTTGCGATCGGCTTGGTGTTGATCCAGACAACTTACCATAAAACGTATGGAGGCGATCGCCTTTTTCTGTTTGGCGATCGCCTCATATCAATTATTCATTCATATATGAGCAAGCAAAAACAAAATTGACAGGATAATATGTTCGTGGTGATTGTCCTGTCAATCTTGGTATATATTTGTTTCTGGCAGTTTCAGAAAAACTGCCAGAAATATCGAAGGCTAATTAACACAAAGCAAGTACTAAGGTTAACCGAGCGTTAACTAGCTTGAGGTTGTTCTTGCTGCTGAGTTTGTCCGTTTTGTTGTCCGCTAATAGCCTGATTATTTTGTCCGTTCAGACTAACTGTGACAACTTTGTTCTTTTCTTCTTCAGCTTTCGGCAATGTCAGGCACAGGACACCGTTCTTAAATTCAGCTTGTACTTTATCGTTTTGGATGCGTGCAGGCAAAGGAATGATCCGTTGAAATGTGCCATAGCGGAATTCTGAACGTTTCACACCTTTGTCTTCGTGCTTAATTTCTGATTTGCGTTCTCCATTGATAGCAACGGCTTCGGTGGTAACTTTCACATCCAAATCTTTAGCTTCTAACCCAGGAACTTCTACCTTAAGTTTAATTTCCTCTGGAGTTTCATGGATTTCTGCCGCAGGCATAAAAGAATACCCAGCTATCTCTGCACCGCCATCGCCACTAGTTATCATGCGATCGAATAGGCGATTCATTTCACGTTGCATACTAGAAATTTCCCGGAAAGGGTCAAAACGCTCAATTTCCCGGAAAGGGTCAAAACGTACTATTGCCATGTTTTTACCTCCTATATTTATCTGATGCAATGGTTATTCTGTTCTTTAACTTCAATTTATCAACGGCAAAATGTTAGCTCATCCACTTGGTTGATGAGTTTTTTTGGAGAATTTTCAGTATCTTAAATCACTGTTTTACATAATATTTTTTGCTCAACAAAAATAAGTAAATTTTGTAGATAATTTTTGTGATTTTTCCTCAGCCAATAAAGGTAAATTTGGGTAACTCTTTTGATAGAGATAGCAAATGCATATGCTTGTCAACAATGAACATCACACATGCAATGTTGAGGAATGATTTGAGATTGCTATTTTATTTTTGCGTCAAGTAATCTCCTGATTTTCCACCCATCTTGCTTACCAGCCGAATCGATTCAATTTGAATCGACTTTTCTAAAGCTTTCGCCATATCGTACAACGTTAGAGCCGCAACGGAAACGGCGGTTAAAGCTTCCATTTCTACCCCTGTTTCCGCTTTGGTTTTGACTGTGGCGTAAATTTGATAACCGGGTAGTTGCGGATCGGGTACGATCTGCACTTCAATTTTTTGCAGTGGCAAAGGATGACACAAAGGAATCAAAGCTGATGTCTGTTTAGCTGCCATAATTCCTGCTAACCTCGCAGTTCCCAATACATCTCCTTTGGGAGCATTTCCAGCTTCAATTGCGGCAAAGGTTTCGCCTAACATTCGCACGTTGGCTGTAGCTACGGCTTGGCGGATTGTGGCTGCTTTGTCAGATACATCTACCATCTGGGAGCGTCCCTGACGATCTAGATGAGTTAGGTTGACAGAATTATCTGAAAAATTATCTTGTGTCATTTGGTTGGGATGTGTTATGATGTTTTTTTGTTAGGGCGTGTAGCTCAGTGGACTAGAGCACGTGGCTACGGACCACGGTGTCGGGGGTTCGAATCCCTCCTCGCCCGTTTATTAAAAGTTAGGAGTAGAGACGCTCCGGTTCCGGAGCGTCTGTACAGAGTTAAGAGTGAGGAATTTCAACTCATAACTCCTCACTCTTAACTCCTAACTTATTTTAAGGCGTAGACATCTGGAGTGCGACCGATCGCAAATCGCCATGAGTTAGCTAAGTCTTTGCTAGACATGGTGATGAAAATTATCAGTGATAGAAAAACTATCAAAGCAGCGTAACTAAACATATCGCGGTAGCCTACTTGTTCGGCAATCGAACCGAAAACTGGACTTGCGATCGCTATTCCCACATCTAATCCTGTAAGACATACAGCAAACATCCGCCCTCTTTCTTGGGGTAGAGCGCGATCGGCTACCATTGTGGAAATCATCGGCATGAGAGTACCAGCACCAGCACCTTCAATAATTGCTGCAAATAAGAAAGTAGGGGCGCTGTTTGCTTTCCACATCAGTAACATCGCTATAGTGTAAACAACTAAGCTGATGGTAATAAATAAACCACGACCGAAGCGATCGCTTGCTCGACCCGCGAATAAGCGTACACTAAAACTAGCGATCGCTCCCGCCGTGTAAAACAATCCTGCATTCAAATCGACTCCAGTTGACTTGATATACAACGGCGCAAAAGTGTGCAAATTACCAAAAGCCAAGCCGATCGCAAACATGATTGCAGCCGGAATTCTCACTCTCGGACTAATCAAGATTCGCCATAGTTGACTATTCTTATTTTCATTCGGTTCAGTAGTTTTGACTGGTGGATTAACGATTGCTAACACACATAACGCCGCCAATCCACCTAATGCTGCTGTACAGACAAATAACGCCGTGTAACCAGCCGCAGCTTGTAAATAGCCGCCGATAGCAGGTCCGATAGCCAAGCCGATTGGAGTTACCAAACTCATGTAACCGATGACTTCACCGCGATTGGTTTCATCTGACAAATCTACTACCAGCGCTAAAAAGCCGATGGTAAAAGCAGCAATACTAATGCCGTGAAAAGCACGCAGCACCATCAACAGAGGAATCGATTTTACAACCAAAAAACCAAAAGGTGCGATCGCTGCTACCAGTGTACCGATGAGCAAGACAATTTTACGACCTCGCCGATCCGCCGTCTTTCCCAACCAAGAACGAGATAGTAACAGTCCGATGGCGAAACTACCCATAACAATGCCAATTTGCTGCTTGGTAGCGCCCACATGCTCAACGTAAAGCGGTAGCGTTGGTAGTAACGAACCCATACTAGACCAGAATAATAAACCTGCTGTAAATAATAAAATCAGCAGGTTTTGCCGCAGTCGGGCATCAAATGAGCGAAATAGTTTCACGGTAGATGCAAGTTAATGTTTAGTTTGTTTAAGCTTTCGGTGCTGTTGGTCAATTCTAACGTGGTCAGAGTCTCTTACGTAAAGTGGCGATCACCAAACAGCATATTGAGCGATTAATTAACAAGCGATTAAGAGTAGCGTATAAACCACGTCAAGCTTAAAGGCGGCGCAACAAAGCTACATCACTTTACTTGGCATCGCGCTTATTAGGGTTTTGGTATTAATTCTTCCTTCATTAAATTATAATATCAAATTTTACACATCATCATTTAGATTAAAGACTCAGTAAAGATTAAAATTTCTTCCTGACAAATCAAGATAGGTGATTTTATGCTGGGTTCAAACTGTTCGATAAAGATTAATGTTTGAATCTCCTCTGCCCCAAGAAAATCCTTTAAATACATCTATCAATCCAACATTTCATAATTCAGAATTAAATCTAGAACCCAACAGAGGAATTTTCTCATATTCGCAAATTAATGTTGGATTTAGCCAACCAAAAATTGAAATCTCTAATTTAACAGTCAGCAGTTCTTTTAGCGATTGTCTGTTGCCATTACCGACTTCCGATCAGCTTAACTCTGCGGTTTTTTTAAAGCAGTCATTGAGTAAATTTGTGCAGTTGCCTAATTTTGGGCAACTGATGCAGTCGATTTTTGGAGCTAATTTTAATATTGAGAAACTAAATGGAATTATTTCTCAGTGGTTGGTAGGTGACTTTAGCAATCTCCCAAAAATTGAAGTGCGTGAGGAATCTGTATTTCCCACTAATACATTAGGGGCTTTTGCTGAAGCAACAGAGAAAATTTATCTTTCACAAAGATTACTTAATAGCGAAAATACAGTCAAGATTGGCGACACAATACTAGAAGAAATTGGACATTGGGTCGATAAGCAATTGAATGTAGCAGACACTCCTGGTGATGAAGGACAAATGTTTGCAGCAGTCGTCACAGGTCAGCATCTGAATGCAGATCAAATTGCAGAAATTCGTGCTGAAGACGATAGCACCACGATTTATGTTGATGGTCAACTTCTTAAAGTTGAACAGTCAACATTAGTTCTAGCCACTATTACTATCAGTGCCAACGATGCGAATGCAGGTGAAACCTTAACTGGACAAATTGCCAACCCCGGTCAATTTACCCTTACCCGCACAGGAAGTACCGCTGACGCACTGACCGTGAATTACGCAGTGGGGGGAACAGCCACCAACGGTGTAGACTACAGCACCTTAACCAATAGTGTTACCTTTGCGACTGGTGCATCTACAGCGATTGTTAATATTAATCCGATTGATGACCTGGTTATAGAAAGTGATGAGACAGCGATCGTTTACCTTGTTAGTAGTACAAATTACAACCTGGGAACGGCAACAACTGCCACCATAGTCATTGCTGACAACGATAAACCGACTATTACCATCGGCGCCAACGATGCGAATGCAGGTGAAACCCTAACTGGACAAATTGCCAACCCCGGTCAATTTACGCTGACTCGTACAGGAAGTACCGCTGACGCACTGACCGTAAATTACACAGTCGGGGGAACAGCAATCAATGGTAAAGATTACAACGCATTAACCAACAGCGTTACCTTTGCGACTGGTGCATCCACAGCGTTAATTAATATTACTCCCATAGATGATGGGGAATTTGAGGGGAATGAGACAGCCGTCATTAACCTTGCTAGTAGTACAAATTACAACCTGGGAACGGCAATAACTGCCACCATAGTCATTGCTGACAACGATAAACCCACTATCACCATCGGTGCCAATGATGCTAGTGCAGGTGAAACCATCCCTGGACAAATCACCAACCCCGGTCAATTTACCCTGACTCGTACAGGAAGTACTGCTTCTGCACTGACCGTAAATTACACAGTCGGGGGAACAGCAATCAATGGTAAAGATTACAACGCATTAACCAACAGCGTTACCTTTGCGACTGGTGCATCCACAGCGTTAATTAATATTACTCCCATAGATGATGGGGAATTTGAGGGGAATGAGACAGCCGTCATTAACCTTGCTAGTAGTACAAATTACAACCTGGGAACGGCAATAACTGCCACCATAGTCATTGCTGACAACGATAAACCCACTATCACCATCGGTGCCAATGATGCTAGTGCAGGTGAAACCATCCCTGGACAAATCACCAACCCCGGTCAATTTACCCTGACTCGTACAGGAAGTACTGCTTCTGCACTGACCGTGAATTACACAGTAACGGGAACAGCAACTAATGGTACAGACTACAGCACATTGACCAATAATGTTACCTTTGCTGCTGGTGCGTCTACAGCGATTATTAATGTAAATCCAATTGATGACCTCGCTATAGAAAATGATGAGACAGTCATCATTAACCTTGCTAGTAGTACAAATTACAATCTGGGAACGGCAACCACTGCCACAGTCGTTATTGCCGACAATGATAAACCTATCATCACTATCAGTGCCAACGATGCGAATGCAGGTGAAACTCTAACTGGACAAATTGCCAACCCCGGTCAATTTACCCTCACCCGCACAGGAAACACAGCTTCCGCACTGACGGTGAATTACACAGTGGGGGGAACAGCTACCAACAGTTTAGACTACAGCACATTATATGGTACTGCAACGTTTGCGGCGGGTGCAGCTACTACTGTAGTAAATGTAATCCCGACGGATGATTCTGCTTTTGAAGGTAATGAGTCTGTGATTCTGACTCTGGCTGCTGGCAATGCCTATACGCTGGGGAATGATAAGACGGCGATCGTCACTTTGGCGGATAATGATTTACCAACATGGAATGTCAGCTTTATTAACCGCAATGACAGCAATTATGCTGATTTCAACAGTTATGATTTCAGCCGCCCCGATGCAACTGTAAATCTGGGTTGGCAGAATGGATTTGTTTATGAGTCTACACCGTTTGAAACTTTAACGGTTGATTCGAGAACTAATGTTGCTCCTATTGGACAACCGAAAGTTTATTCTTCAGTCTTAGAAGTCGGAAAGCGTTATCGCATTGAAGCATCAGGTACGTGGCAATATTGGACAGATAATAGTCGTAATTATGTTGCAGATGCTCGTTTTCAAACAGATAATGCGTGGAATACTCAATATAACGGAGGTGGCGGACTTTATTCTAATGTCTTGAGTAATGGAAATGATGATATTTGGGGGGAATATCGACCGGATCATGTTTATACTTATGAAATTCTAGGAAATGGTCAGCGAGTTGATTTCTATGTCAGTGACAGTGATTATCTGAATAATCAAGGAGCATACACTGTAAAAATCTATCGTCAAGCCGCTACACAACCAACTGGTAATACTATCCGTTTGAATGCGGCTTTTGGAGAAAGAAGCCCAGCACCAAATGTGCAAAGCGATAACTTTGCAATGCAAGCGTGGACAACTACCCGTCTAGAAACTGGAAAAACCTATCAAGTCACTACTAATTCTGATGATGGAACTCGTTTCTTCGTCAAGAACAGAGCCACAGGTGAAGTGACTTTTATTGGTCAAGAATGGCGCGATCGCAGTACTGGCGAACCTACATGGAAAATGTACTTTAATGTCGCTAAAAGTGGGGATTATGACTTCTATATTCAAGGTTACGATCATTTAGGAGGGTCAGCTTTTAATGTAGAGTTAAAAGAAACTCCAGCCAACAGCAAACCCAATCATTTAGGCTTAGTTACAGACTTTAATCAAGACGGGAAAAATGATATCCTTTGGCGGAATTATAGCACTGGCGAAAATCTGGCTTGGGCATTAGATGGTGCTACACACATCAAAGATTTAGACATCGAAGATGGAACAGACCAAGCTTGGTATGTTGTTGGCACAGGTGATTTCAATAATGATGGTAACGTGGACATTTTGACACGTTACCACTGGACAGAAAATACAGGACATAATGTTGTTTGGTTAATGAATGGTAATCAAAAAATTGGTAATATCGTTCTCGACCGAGTTGATGATAATAATTGGCATATTGTAGGCACAGGGGATTTTAACCAAGACGGCAATGTTGACATTCTCTGGCGTAACTATTTCTCTGGCGAGAATGTGATTTGGAACATGAAGGGTACGGCTCATGACAACATTAGCCTAGAAAAACAAACCGACCTCAATCAGCATATTGTTGGAACAGGTGACTTTAATGGTGATGGCAAGATTGATATTCTCTGGCGAAATGCCGTTACAGGAAATAACTCAATCTGGTTTATGGATGGGGTCAAGCGAGCTAGTATTGCTGATGTTCAAGGGATACCTACCGATGTAAATTGGCATATTATGGGAACAGCAGATTTTAATAATGATGGGAAATCAGACATTATCCTGCGAAATTATGCTAATGGTTGGAATCATGCTTGGTTGATGAATGGGAATAAATCTATCGGAGAGGTAAATACCCCAGATGTCTTAGACTTAAACTGGAATATAGTCGGCAAAACCGATCCTGTTCCTCTCTGGGTCGCACAATATTTCAACAATAAGGATTTATCAGGTACACCTACTTACACCGAAGGTTTTACCAATGTCAACGGCAATTTTAGCCGAAACTGGGGTTTAGGTGCGCCGCCCAATACTCCTGCTGATAATTTTTCGGCACGATACAAAACTGAACGGTATTTAGCTCCAGGACTCTATAAAATTAATCTGAATTCAGATGATGGAGTACGAATTTGGATCGGCAATGAATTGATTATTAATCAGTGGACAGATCAAGCTGGTAATTACTCAGATTATTTCACATCCTCTGGCGGTTATTATCCCGTTACCATTGAATACAAAGAAAATGGGGGAGCAGCATCACTGAATTATGAAATTGTTAAGTATCAACCTTATAACAACTTTGGCAATCCTGATGGAATTATTAACTCATGGAATGCCACCTTTTTCCACTGGAATGGCGAAGGAACTCCGATTCTTGATGATGCCCACAAAATTGGCACAGTGAATTTAGGTTCAAATATCCGTGGTGATGGGCAATGGGGAATGAATTCACAAAATTGGGGTAGTGGTTCACCTGCGCTTGGTGTTCCCAGTGATTTCTTTGCCATGCACGCTTATACCCGCGCTAGCTTAACGGCTGGACATACCTATGAAGTTTGGGTACGTTCCGATGACGGTTATCAAGTGTATGCTCATAAACTTAATGGCGGCGCCTTTAATATTACTCCCAATGCATTAAGCGGTCAATGGCAACCTGGAGCTTATGGTAATGCAGTGAAGTGGACATTTGTTGCACCAGAATCAGGAGTATTTGATTTCAAGTTCAATATGTTTGAAGGTGGTGGAGATGCTTATGTCGATTTGGTTTTGAAAGATGTGACTCCTGTTACTCCACCGCCTTCATCAGCTCCATTTACCCAGGGAGAATACACAGCAAAACTTTATAACGATGGTGGTGGTACATGGAGTCGAGGAATGAGTAGTGGTCATAGTGGAATTGATACATATGATAACGATTCAGATCGCAAGGTATCAGCCCTAGTAGGTGGTAAAGTTGTTCATGTCAAAAAAGGACTTACTTTGAATGGAGTTGCAAGTTTATACAACCAAGGAAAGTATAACAAAGGTTATCATCCAACTACGGGGCAATTAGTAACAGCATCTGATTACAATGCTGAAGTAATTATTTGGAATGAACAACTAAATCGTTACTTTCATTACTACCATTTTGCAGATATTTACGTTTCTGTCGGGCAAAATGTTAGTTCAGGTCAAGTAATTGGTTTTGAAGGAACTACGGGGTATTCTACAGGTACTCATACCCATCTATCTGTGCGAAAAGATTCTATGTGGGGAACTCTTGAAGATCCTTTAGTTATTCTTGGAATTGCTAGAGGACAACGTTTAATTTAGCAGAATAGGAGTTTAGCATTGCTAAACCCCTACGTTTTGGGCTGGGATGAGTGCGATCGCTTTTCTATTCTCATACATACAGGAAGTGCGTTGGCGCAGCCCGCCGCAGGCATCGCCTTTGTAACTACTCCTTCGTGCGATCGCTTTTCTATTCTCATACACGATCAAGTGGTGCGACGTGACGGGAGCAGAGTGCGATCGCTTAGTTATTACTCGAACAAATTAAATCCTTTGTTGTCTCTCAACTTTCTGTCAAATGTTGCTGTTGTAGTACAACCAAATTGTTGAGCGATCGCCCCAATCAAATAGTCCGAAAAATCTGCACTTCCCTGCTTAAAACGCTGCAAAGCTTGATAAACTACAGAGCGATTTTCTAACTCAAAAACTGCACATTGCAACATCATGTCTATAGTCTTACTGATTTCTTCCCTATTAAATTGATAAGGCTTACCGCGCAAAACCCAAACTAATTCACACAGAACTATATTAGCAACAAAACACTGCTCTGCTCCTTCGATAATCTCAACAGCTTTCTCCCACTGCTGCTCATCATCTTTCGTCAGGTAGCGCACTAAAATATTGGTATCAACTCCAATCACTTGACCCTTCTCTAATTGCTGTTTCCATTTCCTCTAAAGTTGCGCTTTTCATTCCTGGACGATGTAAAATCCCTGATAAGCTTTGAACAGGGATATTCAAGGGAATAAGTGTCACTATCCCATTTTCATCAATCACAAAATCAACCTTGCTACCTGTGTCTAAATTAAGGTAATCTCTAATTTCTTTAGGGATAGTTACTTGTCCTTTTGTCGTGATGGTTGCACTAGCCATTACTCCAACTCCTTACTTTTGTTCCTTACTAGATTATCAAGTCGATTGTACACCAGTTTTCACGTATTTGAATCACACTGTAAGGACACAGCATTGTTCTCTACGGCAAATGTGGTCTATTTAGCTGAAAGTGCGATGTCTAAAAGCCTGTATGCGTCTACGCTGTTTGTGACAACGCAAAGTGGGATCGCTTTTCTATTGTCCATGACGAAGTGCGGTCTTCGTAGCTTACCGTAGGTATCGCTTTTCTATTCTCATACATAATGAAGTGCGTTGGCGCAGCCCGCCGCAGGCATCGCTGCATTTTTGACGAAATGCCCATCCAGGGCATAGAGAAATAGAAAATTTCTTGAGTCTTTTTCTACACCTTTTTTAGTATTTCTCAAGCTAGATGTATTTTTTGATAGTTGCAGCAAACTAAGTAATAATGAGCATCAACCATAATAGCCATGAATACCGAAAATCAAACGAATTCCCCCAATATTTCTGCTAACTCCCAACCATATGAAAGCAAAGAGGAACTTAACGAAAAAGCTCCTTTTGAATTTGGGCTAAGTGTTACATTGGGCGTTATAACAATTCTTCTGATTGCCGCAACTGCTTATTTAGGACTCATTAAGTTCTAACTCCAAAGAAAAGATTTTGCACGAATCAGCGAAACGGTTAACCAACAAAATTATTGTACGGGCGGCGTAACCTGCCCGTACTTGCTGACACTTTTATGATGTAACTTTACTTAACGCTTTTAGTGACTACCTCACGCACGCGATATATGGGGCGTCCTTGAGATTCGTGGTAAGTACGCATTAG
Organism: Tolypothrix sp. VBCCA 56010; assembly: GCF_050875635.1. NCBI lineage: Bacteria > Bacillati > Cyanobacteriota > Cyanophyceae > Nostocales > Tolypothrichaceae > Tolypothrix > Tolypothrix sp. VBCCA 56010. The sequence goes on along the minus strand of NZ_JBPAOH010000021.1, from coordinate 53,807 downwards.
CAACTCTGCCAAAAGACCGAAGCAAAAAAGCTGTACACCAGTTACTAATAAGAGAACCGCCAAAATCAGTAAAGGGCGATCGCCTATATCCTGATGAAAAGCTAATTTGACAAAAGTCAAGTAAATAGCGATCGCTCCACCCGAAAGCATGGAAATCAAACCCCACAGTCCAAAAACGTGCATTGGACGAGTGAGGAACTTTTTCATGAATAAAATAGTTAGCAAATCCATCAACACCCGGAAAGTACGGGATAATCCATACTTACTCTGACCAAAGCGGCGGGCGTGATGACGTACCGGAATTTCGGTAATTCTTGCTCCTTCAATGTACGCCAAAGCTGGTAAAAATCGGTGCAGTTCGCCATAAAGATTCATATCTGCAACCAATTCGGCACGATAAGCCTTCAGCGAACAACCATAATCATGAATATTTACACTAGTAGTCCGTCTAATCAGCCAGTTGGCAATTTTGGAAGGAAGTAACCGCTTCAAAGCACCATCTTGACGGTTTTTCCGCCAACCGCTGACCAAATCGTAACCTTCTTCTAACTTTGCCAACAGCAACGGTATATCTACTGGGTCATTTTGCAAATCAGCATCTAAAGTGACAATTGCTTTACCTAAAGCATGATTAAATCCAGCAGACATCGCTGCCGTTTGACCGTAATTGCGTCGCAAAATTACCGCTTTTAAATCGTTGCGTGTTTGCGCTTCTCTTCTGAGAAACTCCGCACTGCCATCAGAAGAACCGTCATCCACACAAATGATCTCATAACTTAACTCACTTGCAGTTAAAGTAGAAGCGATCGCCTCCAACAAATGCGGTATCGATTCAACCTCATTATATATTGGCACCACAACCGAAACATCAGGAACAACCGACGACATCGCCCCATTTTGTTCAGTCATCCTTTGGGAAATCAACCCACCCCTCATATTCCTTCGCGTCCTTCGCGTCTTCGCGGTTCGTAACTCATCACAACCCTACCAGCACCTCGCAGTTGTTGATAATATGACTGACTAACCGCATCTCCCTGTTCCGTCAAACAGTCAATTGCAATACCATTTCGTCCCTTATCTTTGCCAGAACTATGGATGTAATAACCATCCGCCAAATAAAGTCCAACATGAGTCGCTTTTTGGGGAGTGCCAAAAAATACCAAATCCCCCGCCTCTAGTTCTGCTGTACTAATTTGCCGGGTGAATTCTTCTTGCTGATAAGCGTCTCTAGGTATCCAAACACCCACCGAAGCAAAAGCCGCTTGCATCAACCCCGAACAGTCGTAGTTTGGTGCTACGGTACCACCCCAGAGGTAATAATTTGCTTGTTGCATCGCTTGTTGCGTAAAAACAATTACCTCAGCGAGCAGTTTTTTTATCTGAGATTGAGAAAATGCAGTAGCTTCATAAGGTACAGTAGCAGATTGTAATAAACTCAAATCTGTCAGCGATACCCATCCTGGATAGTCATCCTCACACAAACAGACCTCAACGGCTGAATCATTATCATTTGATGTTATCCGCAAATGTCGCCCTACTGCGGCTTGAGTTGCCAAGCGCGTACATTCAGGAGAATCATATAAGTTTAGGTCAGCAAGACACTGATACTCGTCAGATTTTAGATTAAAGGACATTCTTCAAGAACAATGATTTTTTTTAAGCAAGACGAACAACTAGAAAATCTTGGGTTAGGCATTTTAGAGGCAACTTGGGCACAATTTCCCACTTTAGCCCGTAACCAAATTGCTCTGACTTGGATTGTCTACGATCCGCCGATACTTGTAAATACTGGTGGTGCTTTAACTCCAAATGCTTTTTGGAACCATTCTGTACGTGGTTTTACTTATCGTGGCGTTGAACGTATTTATCCTGCGAGTGTGGTAAAGCTGTTTTACATGGTAGCGGTAAACGAATGGCTGGAAAAGCAAATGCTTCAGACTTCCAAGGAATTGGAAAGAGCCACGCGAGATATGATAGTTGATTCTAGCAATGATGGTACCAGCTTGGTTATAGATATGCTGAGTGGAACCACTTCGGGTCCAGAATTATCGGCAGGACCATTTGAAACTTGGAAGCATCAACGCAATATTGTTAACCGCTATATCAAGTCTTTGGGGTGGGAAGAATTAGAGACGATAAACGTTTGCCAAAAAACGTGGGGTGATGGTCCTTATGGACGGGAACGGGCATTTTATGGAGAAATGCTGGAGAATCGCAACATGTTGACAACAAACGCCACTGCCAGATTATTGCATAGTATCGTTGGTGGAGTGGCAGTGTCAAGTGGGCGATCGCAAGCAATGATGGCTTTACTCAAACGCAGTCTCAAAAGAGAAGATTTACCAACAGACGTTGAAGAAGACCAAATTACAGGCTTTTTAGGTAGTGGACTTCCCGAAAACGCGCAAATTTGGTCAAAAGCCGGTTGGACAAGTCAAGTTCGTCATGACGCAGCTTACATCGAGTTACAAGATTTGCCACCGTATCTTTTAGTCGTATTTACAGAAGGCAAAGCACACGCAAAAAGTCGCGATATTTTGCCCTTTATTTCCCAACAGTTTGCTTTATCAATTAGCAATTTAGCATAGCCTAGTAGGGGTGGGGTCTCCCCGCCCTTACTAAAAAGTTTACATAAATGAACTTGAGTCAAACTTTTCATTATCTATAACAACATTTTCAATTGCGTAGACGCTCTTAGCGGTGAAGCAGCGCTGCGGGAGGGTTTCCCTCGTGCCGACTCTGCACCAAGCCGTAAGCGCAAAGCGCAGGCTTCGCCAACGCGCAGCGTCTTTGCGATTGAGAAGGGCTTGTCGTAGACATCGCTCGTCATCTTGATCAATACTATTTCTCAATAAGCTATTGAGAGTATTATCATGACCATTCGTCTAACCGATACAGACTTTGGTGAATTGTCTAACGATGTGCAGCTTAATGACTGTGAGAGAAAAGTAGAATTATCTACTTGGTTTGGTCAAAGCAGCAGTCACTGGACTTTTCTTCGCCATAACCTTGAGCTAGCAATCCATGAAAGCGAGTATTCTGAAGCAGTGATTGTTGAAGGTGAACACGATGATTTGCCTTTTCTGACATCTAAATTTTTTCTGTCTGGTGGTATGAGAACCACTACGCCAAATGTAGCTGGTGTAGATGACGATTACGAAGAAGTTGCAGGCTACAACTACTTGTTTTTCTTGCCTGATATTCGGGAGTTTGAGCATTTTGCTGCGAATCAGCGCAAGCAGTGTATTAGCATTTATTGGTATCCCGATTTACTTTCTAGTTTCCAAAGCAGCTTTGAGGAATTGCCTGTTTTGCTCCAGCAGTTGATAGAAAATCCCACAAAGCAGCGGTTTCATCAGCCATTAGGAGCGATTACACCTGCAATGCGACTGGTGCTGAAGCAAATATTGCAGTGTCCGTTCCGAGAAACACTCAGAGAAATGTATTTAGAAGCAAAGGTGTTGGAATTACTGGTACTTCAGATTGCACAGTGGGGGGAAAATAATCAGGTATTGCAGCGATCGCTCTTTTTCCGTCCCGATGAAATTGAACGTTTACATCACGCTAAAGCCATTCTAAATCAAACGCTTCAGAATCCACCTTCTTTACTAAATTTAGCCAGACAAATCGGACTCAATGACTTTAAGCTCAAGCGGGGATTTCGAGAAGTTTTTGGCACTACGGTGTGTGGGTACGTGCAATCTTTGCGGCTAGAGCAAGCACAACAGCTACTCCGAGGCACTAATTTGGCGATCGCAGAAATTGCTTATCAAGTGGGGTATGAAAGCACAAGTCATTTTGGCTACTTATTTAAGCGGCAATTTGGTGTCACTCCTAGAGATTATCGTCAGCACAAAGGCTTGTAGCAAAAGGTAGATCCCGATTCAGATAAAAAAAATCCGGTTTCAGATATATGCAAACATCCAAATTTTCGTATTCTCCTGAATAGAGTTACATAATAATAATTCTCAAATATTAAGCTCTGTTTTCAGAAATACGGTTGGGTGTGTGGAGTTATGAAACTGTTGCGATCGTTTTTTATTTCCTGTTTTCTTATTGCTGTCGTCATACAACCAACTCAGGCAAAGGAAGTTACTAAAATTCCTCGCGTGCAAGAGCTAGAGCGTTCTGCAAGAACAGTGAAAGAATGGTTGGCTCAGATAGAACAAGACAAGCAAACGCCACAAACTGAAGTTGTGCAAGTTACCTCAGTTAAGGCAAATCCCACTGATAAGGGTGTGGAGGTGATTTTACAGACTAGCCAAGGTGAACAGTTGCAAGTCACAAATCGCAGTGCGGGTAATAACTTTATTGCTGATATTCCTAATGCTCAACTGCGCTTACCCAACGGTGATGCGTTCACATTCCGCTCTAATAAACCAATTGCGGGTGTTACTGAGATAACGGTAACAAACTTTGATGCCAATACTATCCGCGTGACAGTGACGGGTGAGGGGAGTGTACCAACAGTCGAATTGTTTGACAGTCCCAACGAGGGTATAATCTTCTCTGTGGCTAGTGCAGCATCGGGAGCGCCAACACAGCAGCCACCGCAAACCCCACCAACTCCCTCTCAACAAAAGCCAGAAAGTCAAACACAGCCAAACCAACCATCTGCACAAGATGATGAACCGATTGAGTTGGTAGTAACGGGTGAACAAGATGGGTATCGAGTGCCAGATGCAACAACTGCCACAAGAACTGATACCCCAACCCGTGATATTCCCCAGTCGATTCAAGTTATCCCCCAACAAGTTATCAAAGATCAGCAAATCACCCGGATTAGCGATGCTGCACGGAATGTCAGTGGTGTGACTCCACAAGGGGGCTATGCTGGGGCTACGGATAATTACAACATTCGGGGATTCACAACCTATGACAACTTGAGAAACGGTTTTGCCGTTCAGGACAACTTTGTGAATCCGACTAACATTGAGCGGATCGAAGTTCTCAAGGGTCCGGCTTCAGTGCTATATGGACAGTTTGAGCCGGGAGGTGTGGTGAATTACATTACCAAACAACCACTCAGCGAGCCTTACTACTCTGCTGAATTTACAGCCGGAAGTTTTAGCACTTATCGTCCCTCCATTGATATTTCTGGACCGCTGAACTCAGACAAAACATTGCTGTACCGTCTGAATGCCGCATACGAAAACTTTGGTAGTTTTATCGATTTTAATCATCAGGAAACATACGCGATCGCACCAGCACTGAGCTACAAAATTGGTGATGCGACAACATTGACACTGGAGTATGAATATCTCAATGTCGATCGCACTTATTATGATGGTCTTCCGCCCGATCCAAGCGTTTTTAAAGCTCCGATTAGTCGTTTTCTAGGGGAACCAGGCGATCGTTTCTCCAAAGAGACACACTCTGTATTTCTGAATGTCAATCATCGCTTCAGTGAAAACATCCGGCTTCGCAGTGGCTTTTCTGTTACGCTTGATGATTCTGAAGAGTCAGAGTTTCGACCGAATAGCATTGATTCAGATGGTCGTACCGTGCTGCGAAGGTTTGCCGCAGGTCCTGGTTATTTACAAAACTACTCTCTGCAAAACGACCTAATCGGTAATTTCAGCACAGGTTCCATCCAACATCAAGTTCTTTTGGGGTTGGAGTGGAATAAATATATCTATGGCTACGATTATCTCCGAAGCACTGTTTCACTGACTCCCAGTATTGATTTATTCAATCCTGTGTATGGCGCTTCCCCACCACCAGAGTTTGATGAGGCAGCGCAACGGGATCGTTATGACCGCAATACGATCGCCCTTTATCTGCAAGATCAAGTTACATTGCTGCCAAATCTGAAGCTATTGGTGGGCGGCAGGTATGACTTTGTTCACCGCAAAAATCGCTCTCAACTGCTGGATTCTTTCGGTAGAGATCCAATTGATGACGCTACCAATGAGCGGCTTTATGATGAGGCTTTTTCACCTCGCGTTGGCATTGTTTATCAGCCCCTACCGCCGATTTCAATTTACGCCAGCTACAGCCGCTCGTTTAATCCCAGCTTTTCGCGGACGGTAGATGGAAATCTACTGCCACCAGAGCGCGGCACTCAGTATGAAGTCGGAGTCAAAGCGGAACTGGTTAAAGACAGGCTATCCGCTACTTTTGCCGCCTATGATATTACCAAGGAAAATGTCGCTACAACCGATCCCAATCCAGATAACTCTGACTTTTCCATCGCAGCTGGAGAAGTGAAAAGTCGCGGTTTGGAATTTGATATTTCTGGGCAGATTCTACCAGGCTGGAATGTGATTGCATCCTACTTTGTCAACGATGCTTTTGTAAGCAAGGATAACAGCCTACCAGTGGGCGACTCTCTTGTAAATGCTCCCAGTGCTGGTGGTAGTCTGTGGACAACTTATGAAATTCAAAGCGGTGATTTGAGAGGATTAGGGTTTGGTGGGGGAGTATTTTATACAGGCGATCGCGAAGCCACACTCCCCAACACATTCAAAATCCCCTCCTATGTGCGTGCTGATGCCACCATTTTTTACAAACGCGATAACTGGCGGGTTGGGCTGAACTTTAAGAATCTTTTTAGTACTCAGTATTACGATTCTCAAGGCTACTATCTGCGTCCTGGTGCGCCGTTGACTGTTCTGGGAACGATTTCCGTGCAGTTTTGACCTTGCAAAGGGAAAGGGAGCATTGGGACTTCTTGATGCTGCATCTGAGAGTACATCGTGAACCGGAAAAAACTACGCGATATCGTTTTTTACCTGCACCAATATATCGGTTTTTTTGTTGGACTGGTGCTGCTTATCGTTGGCTTGACAGGTAGCCTGTTAGTGTTCGAGCAAGATTTTGACCACTTTATGATTGCTCAACAGTATGGAATTATTACGCCCCAACAGGTGCAGTTATCTCCAGAGTCTGTGGTGAATACAATTGAGGCGAAGTATGCCGCGCGAGGCGATCTCCATCTTTTTCGTATTTATTTGCCAGATACTCCTTCTTCTCCCTACGTGGGGCAGTTGTCATCAACTGATGAGCAAAGGACAGAAGTTTTTGTCAACCCTTATACAGGCAAAATTATCGGTGAGCGTATATCGGATAAAACTCTAATTGGTATGCTCCTTAAACTGCACGTTAGCCTAATGGCAGGGGAAACCGGAACTATAATTGTTGGCATTGCTGCGTTTCTAATGTGTATCCTCACTATCACAGGTTTAGTTCTGTGGCCCGGTTGGCGTAAGCTAATTGCAGGCTTCAAAATTAAGCTTGATGCTCATCCCCAAAGGGCGAACTTTGATATTCACAAAGTGGCTGGCATTATCGCTGTGGTTTTTTTATTCTTTACTGGCTTTACGGGCTTCTGCTGGAATTTCTACGATTTGACTGAGCCGATCATTTATGCTGTGACATTCACCCCTTTACCATCCGAGCTAGTATCCAAGCCAATTCCTGGTAAATCGATTTTAGGACTAACACAGCAACTGAAAATTGCCGATGCTGCCTTACCTGGTGCTGTTACCAAAAGCATTTACTTCCCTGGTAAACCAGAAGAAGCTCTACAAATTCGCATGAAGCTGCCGCAGGAAAATGTAGAGTATGGGAATAGTAATGTTTATCTTGACCAGTACAGTGGTGAGGTTTTGCGAGTTGATAATGCTTTAAAGATGCGGTTGGGCGATCGCGTCCTCAACTCCTTTACTCCCCTACACTATGGTACTTTTGGTGGCTTGCCTACTCGCATTCTCTATGTGTTCGTGGGACTTGCACCACTGATTCTATTTGTCACTGGCTTTCTAATGTACTGGTATCGTCACTGGACAAAACGTCCTACAAAAAATAACATTTATACAACTTCAAATTGACGCCCTATAAATTGGCATTACAGCACAATTCACGCATTCATTAAATTACAGAGCGTATTTGCTTTCTTCTTGGAAGAGTGAAGCTAGAGATTCATAGCGATCGCTTCCACATCTTCTACAGAAAGGGACAAAGCATCAGCCACTTGTTCTCGGTTTAATCCCATACTCAGTAGTCGAGGTACTGCTTGTTGCAGGCGTTGTTGTGCAGCTTGGGCTTGTTGTTGTGCAGCTTGGGCTTGTTGTTCTGCGGCTTGGGCTTGTTGTTGTGCGGCTTGCGATCGCGCCATTAATTCCCCAAATGTCATAAAAAGCTGACCATCTGGGTATGAAAGTTGCCACTGTTCACCGGAGACATCAAAATTAATTTGCAGCCGTGGACTCACCCATTTTTCACCAACATCTATCCAGTCTAAACCATACTCACCGCGTAACCAAACTCGTAGTTCATTATTTGCTGGGTCATATATATAGTATTCTTCCACACCGTATTGACTGTAGAACAGCAACTTACGATCCATTTCTACTGATGTGTTGACTGGGGAGAGAATTTCAAACACTACTTGGGGCGGTTGGTTTCCTTCTTCCCACTGCTTATAAGAAGATCGGCGACCTTTGGGACGACTAAGGGCAACCATCACATCAGGTGCATATTTAATCTTGTTATTGCCTTCGATGGGATACCAGAACAAATCACCAGCGATGAAAACATTGGGATCATCTGCAAAGAGAATATCTAAATTACCTTTGATCAGCACGATAATTTCAAAGTGTTCTGTATTATTTGCCATCGGCTGACCATCAGATTCAGGATAGAAAATCTCAGAAGGTGCAGAAGATTCAATTTGGGAAACCATCGCTGTTACCTCCACTCGTATTTCTATTTTAGGCGATCGCTGTTTTTCTTCTGAGCTTTGAGTGTTGTCACCATTCAGATGTAATATGTCTAAATCAACGGCGATCGCGTTCTTCCACTTCTATTGCATCATTGTCTGTTCAAAAGCATTGTAAAGCACTGTTAATCCATCTACCACACTCTGAAGCTGCTCTTTTGGAAGGTCAGCTAAAACAGAGGCAATTCTGGCACTCGTCATCGCACGAACTTGTTGCAAATGATACTTACCTATTTCTGTCAAGTTTAGTACAACATGGCGACGCTCTTGAGGATTTTCTACTTTGCTGACCAAATTCTTCTGTACAAGACGCTCTATCAGATTTGAAGCTGTAGCTCTAGTTACACCTAGATGTTCCGCTACTTGCTTCATAGAAGCACCAGGATGACGGTCAAGGAAAGCAAGCATCCTAAATTGTGGTACTGAAAGCGATTCTGTCAAAAAAGAGGCATTGCGCCGCATCTCTGCCCGAAAAAACTGTGTGATGATAGGAAGCGTTTCCATCATTTTGGCAGCGCATTGTTGCGAAGTTACTTCTGTTGCAACTTTTTTGGGAGTCATTCCGTCTTCATTCTCCTGTGAACGGGCAATTCCAAGGCATTTTTATATCTTCACCTTTTTAATCAAAGAACTGGCATTGCTATGACTTGACTAAAGAAGTATGAAGGATGAAAAAGGAACTCAGTACACGCCCCTCGTGAGCGAAAAAATCAAGCTTTTTTCCTCAGTTCAAGCCGCATCCCTTAAGGGTTGGGGTAATTTCATACTTCATTTGACTATCTTCAGTATGTCAATTGAAAAACGTGAATTTATGTATGTTTTTTTGCTCATACCTCATAAATATTTCTGTAGACAGATGAAAAACTAATAGTTAGCATAGCTAATTAATATTAGTTAACATTGAATATGTATTTCTAAAAATCTACAAAAATTCTTTATTTAGAGGCTCTCATCTATGCTCCCACCAGTTAGGGTGAGATATTTATCTCCTAAGTTAAAAACTAAGCCTTTCTCAAACACTGAAAAATTTGTGTGCCAGGGATTGCCGATGTTGCCAAAACAGATCGCAAAGGGAATCGTACTGCTAGGTTTGATTGGTCTTTGTAGCTGTACCGCTTCTGAGGCACAGTCTAGTAAGCAAAAAGATAAAACTAAGCAAGCTGTACCTGTTGTGGTTGCTACAGTGACTCGGAAAACTATACCGATTGAGTTACAACAGACTGGAACTGTGGTAGCGTACTCGACTGTAACCGTTAAATCACAAATTGCTGGGCAGTTGATGGGAGTTTATTTCCAAGAAGGTCAAAATGTTAAGAAAGGTCAACTGCTGTTCAAAATAGATTCAAGAACGCAGCAAGCAGCGTTGATGCAAGCGCAAGCGAACCGACAGAAAGCGATCGCACTAGTGAAACAGTCACAGGCAAACTTATCAAAAGCTATTGCCCAAGTCAATCAAGATAAAGCTACCCTCCTGAAAGACCAAACCCAAGCGAAAAATGCCCAAGTCCAAGCACAACGGTATAATAGTCTCTTAGGTCAAGGAGCGATTAGCAAAGAGCAAGCAGAGCAGTTTCGCACCTCATCTGATGCCCAAAAAGCAACAGTATTAGCAGATAATCAAGGTATTGCCAACTCCGTTGCAGCAGTTGAAGCGGCAAAAGCAGACGTAAATAATACCAAAGCAGAGGTGAGTGCAGCAGACGCAGCAGTTGACACCGCGAAAATCGCACTTTCTTATAGTTCGATTTACTCACCAATTGCTGGACGTACAGGCAAGTTGAATGTAAATCAGGGTAACTTGATTGGAAACAATGACAGCAATCCTTTAGTGACAATTAGTCAAATTAGCCCAATTTACGTTAGCTCTTCGCTTCCGCAACGTTTACTGCCAGAACTTAACAAATATCGCGCACAGGGAAAAATAGAAGTAGATGCGATTATTCCCAAAGATGAACAGCATCCGGAACGCGGTGAACTTTCCTTCATAGACAGTGGTGTAGATACTTCAACAGGAACCATTCAACTTAAAAGTACGTTTGCTAACACATCAGGACGCTTATCACCAGGGCAATTTGTCAATTTAGTTGTGAGACTAACACAAGAACCGAATGCGATCGTTGTACCAACCACAGCAGTACAGACAGGGCAAAAAGGTCAATTTGTGTATGTGTTGAATCCTGCCGACAAAACTGTAGACATGCGTCCAGTTGTAGTCGGTAACGCAGTTAACAATGAAACAGTCATTACACAAGGGTTAAAAGAAGGGGAACAAGTCGTCACCGACGGACAATTTAACCTCAGACCCAAAGCCAAAGTGCAAATTAGTCAGCAGTCAAGAGTCAATAGTCAATAGTCATCTGTTGGTTGTTGGTTGATAGTTGTTAGTTGATAGTTGATGGTTGGAGCGTTGGTAACCATTAACTACTAATTACTAACACCTAACCACTAACTCCTAACCACTAACAACTAACACCTAACCACTAACCACCCCCATGAACATCTCTGCATTATTTATCAAGCGACCGATAATGACCACACTCGTGATGCTGGGCATCATGCTGTTTGGGTTAGTGAGTTATCGATCGCTACCTGTAAGCGACTTACCAACTGTGGATTTTCCCACAATTCAGGTGTCAGCAACTTTACCTGGAGCAAGTCCAGATACGATGGCATCTTCGGTCGCAACACCATTAGAACAGCAATTTTCTAGTATTGCTGGTGTTGATTCGATGACTTCTACAAGTTCTCTGGGTTCGGCACAAATTACCCTGCAATTTAATTTGAGTCGGGATATAGACGCTGCTGCTCAAGATGTACAAGCGGCAATTTCTAAGGCAGCACGGCAGTTACCGACTAATATGCCTAATCCCCCATCATTCCGGAAGGTGAACCCATCAGATTCACCTATTTTGTATGTAGCATTGAGTTCGTCAGTGCTGCCTTTATCAGAAGTAGATAAATATGGAGAGACAATTTTAGCGCAGCGTTTGTCGATGGTTGACGGTGTAGCGCAGGTACAAATTTATGGTTCGCAAAAGTACGCGGTTCGCATTTACCTAGACCCACAATCGTTAAGTGCTAAGGGGTTAGGAATTGACCAAGTAGCAACGGCAGTATCCAAAGGAAATTCCAACTTAGCTACTGGTAATTTGTATGGCGATCGCCAAAATTACACGATTGAGGCAAATGGGCAATTGCAAAACGCCGAAGCATATCGTTCTTTGGTAGTTGCTTATCGTAACGGCGCACCGGTTCAGTTGGGAGAATTGGGAAAGGTATTTGATAGTGTAGAAAATGACAAGATAGCAAGTTGGTTTAACGGTACGCGAGCGGTCCTCCTAGCAATTCAACGACAGCCAGGAAGCAACACTGTAGAAGTCGTAGAAGGTGTCAAGAAGATTTTACCGACCTTTCGCGAACAAATTCCCGCAGCGGTGGATATGCAAATTTTGTATGACCGCTCCGAATCTATCCGCGAGTCGGTGAATGATGTGAAATTTACCTTATTTCTCACCATTTGTCTAGTGGTGTTGGTAATTTTCCTGTTTTTACGCAACCTATCAGCTACAATCATTCCCAGTTTGGCAGTGCCTTTGTCACTCGTGGGAACTTTTGCAGTCATGTTATTGCTGGGTTACTCCCTGGATAACCTGTCTTTAATGGCTCTTACCCTTGCTGTTGGCTTTGTGGTGGATGATGCGGTGGTGATGTTAGAAAACATCGTCCGTCACATGGAAATGGGCGAAAGTCGTATGCAAGCTGCCCTCAACGGTTCCAAAGAAATTGGTTTCACCATTTTATCGATGACAATCTCCCTAGTAGCCGTATTTATTCCCCTTATTTTCATGGGTGGGATTTTGGGAAGATTGTTCAGCGAGTTTGCTGTTACTATCAGCGTGTCAATTTTGGTATCTGGTTTTATCTCCCTCACCCTGACACCGATGCTTTGCAGTCTTTTTCTCAAGCATGAAGGTGAGCATCAGCATTCAGAAAACGGACACTCAACATCAAATAATGGTAACGGACATTCATTAAAAAACGGACACGCCACATCAAATAATGGTAACGGACATTTCTTAGAAAACGGACACGCCACATCAAATAATGGTAACGGACATTCCTTAAAAAACGGACACGCCACATCAAATAATGGTAACGGACATTTCTTAGAAAACGGACACGCCACATCAAATAATGGTAACGGACATTCATTAAAAAACGGACACGCGACATCAAATAATGGTAACGGACATTCCTTAAAAAACGGACACGCGACAAGTAACGAATATCAAATAATTAAAACCAAAAAACAGAAACCAAAAAACTGGAAAGGTCGTCTTTACAATGCTTCTGAATGGGTATTTGATACTATGCTGGGGGGCTACGAAGCAACCCTGAAGCTGTCAATGAAATATCATCGCACAACGATGATTCTTTCTGGGGTGATTTTGATTGCAACTATATATCTGTTTGTTATCGTTCCCAAAGGATTTATTCCCAATGACGACACCGGACAGTTGAACGTAAGCACCGAAGCTGCTCAGGATATTTCCTTTGCGGAGATGGTGAAGCATCAGCAAGTAGTCGCAGACATAGTTCGTCGCGACCCGAATGTAGAAGCGATTAACTCCAGTGTTGGTGCTGGTGGAGCTAATGCCACAGCTAACTCAGGACGCATCTTTGTTAAGCTGAAGCCACGTTCTGAACGACACAAGAATGCTGATGATGTAGCGCAGGAATTACGACCCAAATTAGCGGGTATACCGGGAATTAGAGCATTTGTGCAGAATCCACCATCTATACGGATAGGTGGACAGCAAACAAAAGCATTGTATCAATTTGCACTATCAAGTCCCAATTTACAAGACTTGTATCAACACGCACCGACTTTGGAAATGAAAATGCGGCAAATGCCCGAACTGCAAGAAGTTAACAGCGACTTGCAAATCAAAAATCCGCAAATTCAAGTAAATGTTAACCGTGAACAGGCATCAGCTGTTGGTTTGACGGCTAATCAAATCGAAAGCGCTCTCAACAGCGCTTATGGTACTAGTCAGGTTTCTACTATCTATGCATCTGATGGTCAGTATCAAGTGATTATGGGTGTAGACCCGCAGTATCAACTTAATCCCAATGACCTGGACTTACTGACGATTACCTCTAGTAATAATCAGCAAGTACCTTTAAATGCTGTTGCAACCATTACTAAAAGTGTGGGACCGTTAACGGTTAACCATTCCGGACAACTTGCTGCTGTGACGATTTCCTTTAACCTCAAACCGGGAGTATCTCTCGGTAGCGTTACCGGCAAGATTGAAAAACTAGCTCGTGAAACTTTACCCGCAACCATCAGCACCAGCTTCCAAGGAACAGCGCAAGTGTTTCAATCTTCGCTTTCTAGCCTGGGAATTTTACTGGTAATTGCTATTTTGGTAATCTACATTATATTGGGGATTCTCTACGAAGATTTTATTCACCCGATTACAATTCTTTCTAGTTTACCTTCGGCGGGGTTTGGTGCTTTACTTACCTTATTGCTATTTGGCGTTGACCTGAATATATATGCTTTTGTCGGTATCATCATGTTAGTCGGCATCGTCAAGAAAAACGGCATCATGATGATTGACTTTGCTGTAGAAGCTGAAAAACATCAAGGCAAAACGCCGTATGATGCCATTTATGAAGCTTGTGTGGTCAGGTTTCGTCCGATTATGATGACAACAATGGCGGCATTGATGGGTACTTTGCCTATAGCACTAGGTTTGGGTGCAGGTGCAGAATCTCGTCGTCCTTTAGGTTTGGCTGTGGTTGGTGGATTAGTGTTCTCTCAAGTATTAACGCTTTATATTACCCCTGTTTTCTTCACCTACATGGAAGCTTTGCGTAAGCGCTTGAAAAAGCAAGGTAAAAAGCAAAAGGAGAAAAACAAAGAAGCTACAGTGTTACACAGATAAGTTTAAGGTTTTTTCAGTTCTCTGGGTGCGTCCGCCAAAACGACGAACATGACGAGAACCAATGCGAACGATCCAGATTTGGGCATCAGGGTGACGGGTTTCGAGGCGATCGCAGGCAGCAATTTCGCTGCGATCAACTTCAAAATCTCCGGTTTCGATGTCGATCGCTACAATTTTACCGTAGTTGCCTTCCTCAACCTGTTGACGCACCTGAGACTCATAAATCTCATCACCTCTTCGAGCAAACTCTTCTTTACTATACCGAGGGGGTTGAACTGTCATAGGCTTGACCTCGATTTCAATGTTCCCCTACATTTTATCCTGTGCAATGGATGTGGCGATCGCCGAAGCAAAAGAGGTGAGCAAACCTGAAGTGGTTAGATTTCATGTATCAATTGTTTAGTAAGCGCTTACTACAATCCCTTATTTAATCTCGGAAAAACAAAAATTGTTGCCCAAAATGCAAATATGGGCAAACAAATTAAATGAACTAATAAAACCGATGTCGCTACCCCGAAAACTTGCCTTTGAACTCCTATCAGTAACGCTGCGGCAAATATCCCAGTAAATATAATATTCCACCGCAAATCTAAATTAGGTTTACCAATAGCTACTAATAACTGAGAAGCGGCATCTGCAAAAGGTCGAGAAATTGCCGATAAACAAATCATTATCAAAACTGGAATCGCAGGTACCCACTTTTGACCAAAAACAATTGGCACATAAAAAGGAGCCAAGCTAGCTTGCAATATAACAAAAGGAATAATAATACAACTAATAGTTTTTATACTGGTAAAATAGCGTTTTTTGAACTCAAACCAATCAGAACGCGCCGCACATAAATGTGGTAAAATTGCTGAACTAACGGCGTTGATAATACTTAAGCTAATGCCTAAACCAGCATTAAAGCCAAAGAAGTATATACCCAGTTCTTTAATGCCGATGAAGCGTCCAACTATGAGATAATCTAAGTTATTTCTGAGAGTTTTGAGTAAACCAACACCGAGCAAGTTTTTACCAAAGCTGAAAATTTCGCCCCAGTGCTTGGTGGTGAATTTAGAGTGCGATCGCCAATCGTGAAAATAATAGTATATGATTAGCTCCAGCGGTGCCACCAAAAACGCTGGCAGCACAAAAGACCACACACCCATCCCCGCAACCGCTAATACAGCAGAAAATATACTTGCAAACGAGTTTTGCAAGCTATCAGTTACAGCGATAATTTTTAAGCGATTTTCTCTTTGAATTAAAGTCTTTTGAATAGCCGAGACGGGCCATATTAAATAAACAAGTCCTGATACAATAATTGGCAAAAGAATCTGATTATTTTTATAAAACCAAGAAATCGGAAAAGCGGCAACACTCTGGATGAAAAATAAACTAATAAAAATCATCCAGTTTAACCAGTATGCAGAATTGCACAAAACCTCTAATTCTTTTTCTTCAGCTTGAATAATTTTTGCACCTATACCAACATTCGTAAACGTCAAAGTAAACTCGCGAACTGTCATCACAATTGCTCCCAAACCGTAGTCGTAAGGAGTCAAAAAACGAGCAATGATGACTACTAATCCTAAACGCAAGACTCTGTAGACGATTTCTGTTATACCTAGCCAGCTAAGATTGCGAAGAAACTGGCTAGATAGTTTTTCTTGAAGTCGATTAATTAATGAGTCAAGAAAATTCGGTTTCTGTAGATGCCGCTTATTAATGAATGTCATATTCTAATACATAAAAGCAGAGGGTATTATCCCAATCGTAGTGAGCGCTGAAGCGCTCAAGCAAAAACTTTTAAGGGCTAGAGCCGCTTACTACAATATTAATTAGGACTTACGCAGTCTTTCACGGAGTAACGAACCGCGTTCGGCTTTGCCGTCTCCGAAGGAGAAGGTGCGTTCGCGCTTCGCGTCTCGAAGAGAAGGACACGTTCGCCCTTGGCGTCTCCGTTCGCGTAGCGTCTCCGAAGGAGAAGGAGAAGGAATAAGAGTTTAAGAGAGATTTTGCGTAAGTTATATTAATGTTCAACGGTGTTAGCAACCGTACCTAAAATGGAAACACGAGAAGATTTTAATTCTTCTAATGCTTGTTTCAAAGTAGGACGAAGTGCTTTACCTAATCCGGTGACTAACACAATTCCATCTACTTGTGAAAGCAAAACATTGGTATCGAGACGACCTAAAAGATGTGGTGTATCGTACACAACTAAGTCGTAATTTGTTTGCGATATATCGATAAAAGTCTGCATTGTTAATGAAGACAAAAGCTTTGTTGGGTTAACAGGTATTCTCCCAGCAGTCAAGATAAACAAATTATCATCTGAGGGTGATTGCTGAATTACTTTGCTGATATCTATACCGTCAGAAAGTACTTCACTAAATCCTTGATTGTTTAATAAACCGAATCTCAAATGTATTTGCGGATGGCGTAAATCTCCATCTACTAATAATACTCGCGCTCCGGCTTCTGCCGCCATCTGTGCTAAATATGCCGCCACTGTGGTTTTCCCTTCGCCAGATGTTGCGGAAGTGATAGCAATTGAGCGAATAGAAGCCTCCATTTTATAAGATTGAACTTTCGTATAAAACGAGCAAAATGCTTCTATAAACTGAGCCGATTTGTATTGTACAGATTTAGCATAATTATCTAGTTCGCGTTCCGGATTATGTTTTTTAGTTAACTGAGCTACATCACCTGCACGCGCCAATTTTTTCAGTTCTTTATGGAAAGGAATTACCCCCAATAAAGGCAATTGAGTTGTCTGTTTTACCTCGTCACCATCGTGATAGACATTTTCTAAATTATCGAGAACAAAAGCAACTAAAATGCCTAAAAGAATACCTGCAACTCCTCCTAAAAGTATGTTACTTGCACCGCTAGGTGAAACGGGCATTAGTTGACCGGTTTTGTTACGCGGTAATGTGGGAGGCATAATTAGTTCCCAAGGAACTTCTTGTTGTGCAGCATCTACGCGCAATGCTTCTTGGCGATTTAAAAGCTGATTCAACGTATCAGTAGCTGCTTGCAATTCTCGTTGCATATTAGCGTACTGACGTGAAAGTACTGGATATTCAATAATTTGTTGATTTAATTTAACTTGAGCCGCATTTGTAGCTGATAAACTAGCTTCGAGTGACTTAACTTGGTTAGTATTATTAGCCAGTTGTTGGATAAGTTCGCGGCGAACAGAATTTTGAAAACCGCCTACTTGCGATGAATTTAATTCGACATCGGGTGCGTTGTTTCCTAATGTTAATTGTGCTTCTTGATTCAATAAAGGTAATAGTTTTTCTCGTTGTTCGCGCAAAAGCCTGATTGTCGGACTTTCGTCACTAAAACGAACTGATTCTGTAGCAATCTTGGCTTCGATGTCGCGGATGCGAGTGAGTATCTGTTGATATTGAGGTGATTCACTCAAAGCTGAAGCTGCGATCGCTTCATTTTGTGGCATTCCCAACTGACCTTGCAAAGAAAGATACAGTGATTTTGCCTCAGCCAATTTTTTCTCAGTTTCTAACTTCGTAGCTTGCAGTTCATCACGTCTTTTTAACAGTTGTTCCCCTTGTAGCTGCGGGTTAAACAAGTCATGTTGCTGCTGAAAAAATTGTAATTGACCTTGCAGCGCATTTACCCGATACCGCAATTTTGGCAACTGTTCATCAACAAATTTGATTCCCTGACGTAAATTCGTTTGCTGTTGTTGTTGACTATACTTGCGATAAGCTTGCGATACGCGATCCAAGACAATCTGAACTTTTTGCGGATCGGAATCACGATAGCGAACCTCGATGATTCGAGATTCATCTTTACCTTTTGCCATTCGGTTAACATACAGTGTACCTTCTCGCCCGCTAGCTAGTTTACCAGATACATCATTGCCAACCAAGCGATCGTAGCTAATTTCTGGATATTGTTTTTGCAGTTCTTGAATTACCGGATTTATCAGCTTCGGACTTTTCAAAACCTCCATCAAAGCTTGATAATCCAACGCAGTAGTATTTTGTCTGCTGATTTCGTTGACATTTTGCTGCAACGTTTGCGAAAGCAAAATCAGTAACTCATTATCAGAAGTTTTTAACGGTTCAACTAACAGTTGAAACTTGCCTTCATACTTGGGAATACGAGTTGCACTCCAGCCAATTGTTCCTGTTGTGACTATAACTGCCACGCTAGCAATTACAGCTATTCTGCGGCGTAAAACTGTAACAATTTGACTCAAACCTTGATTGTTTTCATTGCCTTCAGGTTTTTTCCAAAACCCATAAGATTCTCTTGACAATGAATTGGAATTTTTCAGTTCCTGCAAATCTTCTTCCTTAATTGGCATCTGCGTTCCCATGCAAAACTGTTGAGGATATCAATTTGATAATTCTCTTTCGGAAAACTTAATTTTTTTTCCAACCGAGGTAGGCAGATAATTTGGATAGCTACCAATAGCTAATGTTGCGATTGCCAAAACCTAGATTGGATTGTTGAGAAAAAGAGCGAACAGTCAACATAAAGTTATATTGTAGACCCTACATCTTGGATTAATTATGTCTCAATAAATCGATTTTGGAGAATAAGAGACATGATACTTACCAAAATTTTTCTAAGTCTAGATATCCTCAACATATCCTGTTAACAGAATAATGCACTGCGCTTAGTCAAAATTTCATCAAAAAATATTATTGATGAAGATTAAGTAAAGTTAATCCTAAAATTCTTTATTCCAAGTTAAATTTGGGGACAGAGCCGCGTCAAATCTTAACCAGGATAGTATTTTCTCAGTTCTACCGCTCTTCAAATCGCCAATGCTAGTAATTACAGGTTAATGCATTGATTTATAGCTGACTAGAAATTTGTACAGATGGTATTCCGGATTAGCTATTGATAACATCTGCGTGCTGACTTGTTAATTAAATAACTTTATCGGCAATTTTGGCTTGGCTACTCATGCTATTAAAAGGGACTTTTTTCGTCTCAGTAATTTCCTTTTGATAGCAGTACTAAAGTGGAAAAATCGAGTTGTGATGCTTAGATTTACAAGGCTAGTTGAAAAGGCATTTGTTGTATTTTCTCTTTTTCTTTCAACAGCTGCCTTGATACCAGTGCTATTAGAAAGTCCAGATGGTAGTATTCCCCAAGACCCTTATAGTCCCTTACTTTTCATGGGGATTTATATGGTGACTTTGCTTTTGCTTGCGACACAGCGAAAGAGTTTTCTGCTAGTTGCACAAAAGGACTTTTTAATTTGGGTACTGGTAGGAATTGCATTAGCATCAGCAATTTGGACTGTAGCACCAGATATTACCCTACGCCGCAGTTTATTGTTGTTAGGAACAACTCTATTTGGCATATACTTAGCTATGCGCTACAGCTTGCGAGAGCAACTACAGTTATTAAGCTGGGCGCTAGGTTTGGTAATTTTACTTAGTATTGTGTTTGCCATAGGATTGCCATCTTACGGTTTAATGACCATTCAAGAGGGAGGCGTTCACGCAGGTGCTTGGCGGGGTATAATGTCGCACAAAAACCTCTTGGGACGGTTGATGGTTTTGAGCAGTATGGTGTTTTTATTTGTAGCAAATTCTGATTCAATTGCTAACAGTAAAAACCGCTGGTTGCCGTGGATTGGCTATGTTCTTTCCATTGTTTTAATAGTTCGATCAACATCCAAAACTGCTTTAGTTGTATTTGTGGTGTTGATGCTAATTATGCCGCTGTATAGAACTTGGCGGCGTAATTTTAACCAACTAGTACCGATAGCGATCGCTCTCATTCTGGTAATAGGAAGTGCAGTTATTTTGTTTGTCGATAACTTACCCTTCATCACCAGTGCATTAGGGAGAGATTTGACACTAACAGGACGCACAGAGTTATGGAGCGTAATGCTTGAACTCATTCAAGAACGTCCTTTATTAGGTTACGGATTCAATGGCTTTTGGAGAGATTGGGATAGCGATGTCACTGCCTATCTTTGGCGTACACTTCAATGGGAATGTCCCTACGGTCATAACGGCTTCATGGATTTATTAGCCGAATTAGGTATATCCGGATTAGCTGTATTTTTATTGAGTTTAACAACAGCTTATATCCAAGGAGTACGCTGGTTAAGAATTACCAAAAACGTAGAAGGACTGTGGACATTAATGTATTTAAGCTTTTTGGTAATTTATAACATCAGCGAAAGTACCCTTTTAGCTACTAACAGCATCTTTTGGATTCTATATGTGTCCACAATTTTTTCAATGGCTATAGAGTCAGAACAAGCTCAAATTTACAGCTATGCGGCAGTAATGGCACAAGAAAAAGAGCCAAACTTTAGATAAGGAGAAAGAATGCTAATTTCAGTATGTGTAGCAAGTTATAAACGTCCTGAAGGATTAAACCGCTTGCTAACAGGTTTAAATCAGCTAACTTTTAATAAGTGTGAAACACCAGAAATAGAAGTAATTATTGTTGATAACGATGTCACTGGTTCAGCGAGTAAAGTTTGCACAAGTCAACTGCTTAAATTCAAATGGAAAATGAAATATTCCATTGAACGACAGCGGGGTATTTCCTATGCGAGAAATAAAGCGATCGCCTGCGTTAACAAAAATGCAAACTTCATCGCTTTCATAGATGATGACGAAGTTCCCCACCCATCTTGGTTAGATGAACTTTTATTCGTTCAGCAAACACATAATGCAGACGTAGTAACCGGACCCGCATTACCACACTTTATCAAATCAGACGTACCTAACTGGATTATCCAAGGTAAATTTTTTGAGCCACAACGTTACCCAACAGGACATCTCCTCAAAGTTGCATTTACCAACAACGTACTAATTCGCTCCTCAATTTTACACAATATAGATAAAATTTTCGACGAGCGTTTTGCACTCTCCGGCGGCGAAGATTCCCACTTTTTCATGCGCCTTCACCGCGCAGGATATAAACTAATATGGGCAGACCAAGCCTTAGTTTACGAGTGGATACCCGAAAGCCGTACTAACATCAAATGGATACTCCAACGCGGTTATTTAGGTTGGAGCAGACACAGCTTTTGCGAACGCGAACTTTACCCTTCAATAATCCTACTCACCATACGCATCACCAAAGGAATCGCACTAATAGCTCAAGGATTATGCTTCATCCTTCCCTCCCTTTTCTTCGGACAACATCAATTTATTAAAGCATTATTACGTATCTACAAAGGCGTAGGAACCCTAGCAGGTATCGCCGGAATGCGCTACCAAGCCTACAAAATAACTCAAGGAATCTAACCAAACAGACTTGAATCTAACCCTTCAAAAATAGATTCTCTCCTCCTCTTCTCTTCGCGTACTTCGCGTCTTTGCGGTTCGTTAAACACGTGCATCTCAACTCATCTCCTGCAATTGTAAGAACCTAACTCTTCAACACACCTCACAAATTATTTAAGCACTTTAGTGCTTACTACCTAAAAACTCCAAGCTACGTAATGAAAATATTATACTTAACAACCGTCCTTCCTAGTAAAAAAACAACAGGCGGTGAAATTGCATCACAGACATTTATCGATGCACTTCAACATAACGGACATGAAGTCTTAATCCTAGGATATCAACGCCCAAGCAGTATTTTCCAACCAAAACACAATGAAATCGCCATCGCTCAAAGACACATAGAAACCGACAAATCCCGACTTTATCCAATGCTTTGGATGAGCTTAGGACTATTAAAAAATCTTCCCTACTCCTCAGCAAAATATTATTCCCAAAAATACATCAATCAACTCAAAATTTTAAAACAAGAAAACTTTGACATTTTCATAATAGATCATGCCCAAATCGGCTGGTTAGCACCTTTCATTAACAACAAAGCAAAAATTATATTCATCGCTCATAACGTTGAACATGAAATATATCTAGCGCAATTGAAAAACTCTCAAAGCCAGATATCACAACATATATATCAGCGAGAAACTTACCTCATCAAAGATATGGAAGATAACTTGGCAAGAACAGCTACACAAGTTTGGACATTTACAGAAGATGATGCTAGCTATTTTTTAAATATCAATCAAGCAACTAAAATTTTTCATCTACCTTCTAGCTTGAAAATATCACCGAATCAACCTACAATCAAAAACTTTGATATAGGTATTATCGGTTCTTGGACATGGAAAGCTAATAAATTAGGGCTGAATTGGTTTTTAGATAAAGTTTATCCGCACCTACCCACAAACTTATCAATTCACATAGCTGGGTTAGGTGCTGAGTGGTTGCGCGGACAGTATCCTAATATCAATTATTGCGGTTTTGTCCCCAGTGTCCAAACATTTATGGCAGAGGCAAAAGTATTAGCAATTCCCTCTATTAGTGGGGGTGGTGTACAGATAAAAACTTTGGATGCGATCGCTTCCGGTTCTCCTTTAGTAGCAACACCTACGGCATTACGTGGCATATCTGAATATCCCTCTTCAGTTATAGTTGCCGAAAAACCAGAAGAATTCGCTCTTTATTTAATTCAATTATTAACTTTAAACACAATACCAGATATTTGTGCCGAGGCGATCGCCTGGTCAGAAAACCGCCACTCAAAATTTATTGCGGATATTATTTATGCCATAAATCATCTTTAATACATTATTTTTACATGCAACGACTCAAATCAATACTACAGAGAAGCTTCACAGCAAAAATTGCCATTGGCTTCATCTTAGTTTTACTCTCTACAAATCTCTACCTTTTTTCGCCACAATTCCCCAGCAGCACAGAAGCCGCAGCTACTAATATTATCTTGCCCTTATCGACTCGCGGTTCTCAGATTCTTGATGCTAAAGGCAAAATCGTCATGCTGCGCGGCATCAACTGGTTTGGTATAGAAGTTAACACACATGCGCCTCATGGTCTTTGGATCAGAGACTATAAAGACATGCTGGCTCAAATTAAAAGTTTGGGCTACAACTTCATTCGTTTACCCTATTCCGTAGAAGCACTGCGTTCTCCAAACGTCAGCGGTATCAACTTTTCTATCGGAGCAAATAAAAATTTGCAAGGGAAAACTCCTCTTGAAATTATGGATTTAGTAATTCAAGAAGCTCAACGTCAAGGATTGCTGATTCTGTTAGACAGTCATTGTCTTAAAGATGACCGAATTTCTGAATTATGGTATGGAGACGGATTCACTGAGAAAGACTGGATTGACACTTGGACGATGCTGGCAAATCGTTACAAAAAATACACCAACATCATCGGAGCAGATTTGAAAAACGAACCCCACGGTAGTGCAAGTTGGGGAACTGACAACCAAGCTACAGACTGGCGATTAGCTGCACAGCGGGCAGGAAACCAAATTCTCAGCATAAACCCAAATTGGCTAATTCTCGTTGAAGGAATAGAGAAAAATGTGCCCGGTCAAAAACAGTCAAATTACTTTTGGGGTGCAAATCTCGAAGGTGTCCGCAAATATCCAGTGCGTCTGAAAATACCCAAAAAACTAGTATATTCACCTCACGAATACGGTGGTTCTAATGTGTCCTGGTTTGCAGATCCGATATTCCCCGCAAATCTTTATCAACGCTGGGAAACTGGATTTAATTATATTGCCACTCAGCGTATTGCCCCAATTTTAATTGGTGAATTTGGCGGATATTTTGTAGATAACAAATCAAAAGAAGGAATTTGGCAACGCTTTCTTATCGATTACATTGCTAAGAAAAAGCTGAGTTTTGCTTATTGGTGTTGGAATCCCAATAGTAAAGGTACTGGCGGCATTCTCCTAGATGACTGGCAAAATATAAACGCTCCAAAACAAAAGCTTTTGAATAAGCTACTGAAATAAACTTCCCCAAACCCCTAACTTTACACTCTTTCTTTGCGCCTTTGCGCCTTGGCGTGAGGTAAATTTTAACATGTCGAAAAACACCAAACCAAGAATTTTAATTATATCCATGAGAAACTTGCATTCTCAAGCTTTTCGCTCTGCCGAATATGAATTTGAAGATGCAATTTGCACTTTTGACTATGCTGATATGCTGACACCTGAGTTCGCTTCTGGCTTTAGAAAGCAAATAAATAAAAAGTTAGCAAATTACGCCGGATTAACTGTAGGTAACGGCAAGCTTCTCAAATCAGGTTGTCGGACATCAACTGTGGATAAAGAATATGATTTATTATTTTTTATCTGCCAGCATTTTTGGGATATAACCTGTATAAATTCAATAAAACAATGGCGAGAAAAGTGTTATAAAGCTGTTTTATGGATAGATGAAATATGGGCTAAAGAAGTTTTGGAACATAAGACTAAGCTTTGTCTGGAACTTGTCAAAGATTTTGATTATATTTTCACGACTCAAGCCAAGAGTGTTGATGCGATCGCTAATCTACTTCAGCGTCCTTGTTACTCTCTACCTTATGCCGTCGATGCTATCAAATTCTGCCCCTATCCGCTTCAACCTCAAAGAAATATTGATGTTTATAGCATCGGTCGTCGTTCACCAATAGTACACAAAGCTTTAATAGAACTAGCAGAAGACAATTTTTTATATTTATATGACACTCTCAAAGGTCTGCAAATGATTAACTATAAAGAACATCGAACTTTATATATTAATCTAATTAAAAGAAGTCGTTATTTTATCGCTAATAAAGCAAAATTTGACAGCGTTAATCAAACAGGTAATCAAGAAGAATTAGGTTCTCGCTTTTTTGAAGGAGCAGCAGGTGGAGCAGTAATGATTGGAATTCCTCCAAATTGTGAAGCTTATACCACATACTTTAATTGGCAAGATGCAGTAATTGAAATACCCTACAATGCCGTTAATATAGCTGATATCATAGCAGAACTTGACGCACAGCCCGAACGCATAAAGAGAATACGTCAAGACAATATTATTAACTCACTATTACGCCACGACTGGGTATATCGCTGGAGCCAAATATTAGATAAAGTCGGACTCGAACAAACACCAGAAATGTTATCTAGACAAGCTAATTTAAAGAATCTAGCCAAGTTAGTAATAAAAGCATAAATTAGCTTAAATAACAGATTTACAAAGTTAATAACTCAATCTATTATTTAGCCCGCGTAGGCGGGCTTTGTCTGTATAGCCCCGACTTCTAGTCGCTAGGGCTTTTCTGTAAAAATCTATTATTTAGCCCGCGTAGGCGGGCTTTGTTTGTATAGCCGCGACTTCTAGTCGCTAGGGCTAATTACAATCTATCAACAATTTCCCAAATTCTGCTATCATCCTTACGGTCTTTTTTCAGAAATAACTTGAATTTTTGTTTCAAAAGTAGTATAAAGAAAACAACATCATCTACTAAATATCTTTTCCACAATCTTTTAGGTTCACGTAATAACCTAAACAACCATTCTAACCCTACTTCACTCATCCATTTAGGCGCTCTTTTCACATTGTCGGCTTCAAAATCGATAGTTGCCCCTAATGCCATAAATATTTTGATAAATGGCAAACTATCTTTGTACTTGTATATCCACTTTTCTTGTTTTGGAGCGCCAAGACCTATCACCAGAACTGTAGCACCTGAATTATTAATCATGTCAATTATGTTTTGACATTCCTCTACGTCATGTTCAAACCCAAAAGGCGGAGAATATGTAGCAATTACCATATTTCTGCCGATTTTTTGATTTATCTTATTTTGAGCCGTGAGAGCTACTCCTTTACCTGCTCCTAAAAGAAAAATCTTTATTTCTTCATTTTTCTTATGGTAATTGTAGAAAGCAGGAAATATGTCTGAACCGGAGATTTTTTCTTTGATTGGTGTTCCGAGAAATCTTGAAGCATAAATCAGGATTTTACTGTCACAAAGGTTATAATCACTAATGCTGTATGCTTGCAAAAATTCCGGGTCTTTTTCGAGTTTGATGAGATGATCGACATTGGGCGTAAATACTACCCCCGATTCTAAGTTTTCTAAAAACTCTCTCTTTGACAAATTGTCAAATTCCAAGTTCAGAATTTTAACTTTATTCATGGTAGCGCCCAGTACGTGATAACTTTCAAATTGTTCACAAAAAAAACAATATACAGTGAAGCGTGAGGAGAAGTTTCAAGACTCAATATTGTTCTTTCATTGTTCAGGATTTTCTGGGTCTAGACATTTGTCATCAAATATGAATACAGTAAATTGGCAATACATGAAAGCCATTTAGTAGCAGTTACATCAATTGTGGATAAACATTCCTGACGGGGCGATATCGCGCCAATCATGCTTTCTTTACATGGGGAAACAATCATTTCATTGCTGCCTGACCTCGAATCTGCTTTATCTACGCCCTTAATTATCACGAACAAAACTAGAACATTTAACCACACAATCTGTAATGTGAGAAACTAATTCAAAACCAAGTAAGTTGAGGAGCAATATAATTTTGGTTTTGATTTACCAAATTTTTGCCGGAGATAAAATTTAAGCTTACAGGAAATTTTCTCACGACTGAAATTTGATAATAACTGATAGCTTAACATAAAAGATAAAAAGATAATAGTAGCTTCACCTATTTTTCATGAAAAAAATATGAAGTTCAGTTGATATAAAGTCAAGAAAAGCCGGAAAATTCGAGATTTTATCTGTTTTTAGTTGCAGAAGTTAGGCGATCGCTCAAGCGTAAAAAATTTGTAAAGCAGAGTCCAGAGACTGGGATAGTCGATTAATGTA
Organism: Tolypothrix sp. VBCCA 56010; assembly: GCF_050875635.1. Taxonomy (NCBI): domain Bacteria; kingdom Bacillati; phylum Cyanobacteriota; class Cyanophyceae; order Nostocales; family Tolypothrichaceae; genus Tolypothrix; species Tolypothrix sp. VBCCA 56010. The sequence continues at coordinate 26,499 of NZ_JBPAOH010000021.1, read as the reverse complement.
AAAATTACTGTAATCCAATTTTTGTTGGGGAGGCTGTGCAAAGCAAAAACAACTGCTGCATCAGCACTGTTGCACTTTCATGCGGAGGCATCACCATTCCGAACTGCCGTAGAGACTGGAGAGAGCGCGGAACGTCTCTACTCCCCATTTTCATAGGAACAAGTATAGTTAATTTTTGTCAACCGTTAAATTCAGGATATATTACTTGATTTTATGGTGTCAAATATTAAATACTTTCCACCCAATTAAGTATGTGTGAATTGATTTTTTGGTGTTAAATTTTGAATATTGCCAGAAGTTGACTCAAAACAACTAAACCCTTATCTATTTTGGCAATATTCTTAGAGGAGTGAATGTGAGTAATATTTTTCTTCGTAAACGTGTTTTTTGCCTGACCAGTGTAACTGTAGCAGTTCTAGGTAGCGGCTTATCTGCTGTTGCTCAGACAGTACCAGCGGTTCAACAATCAACTCAGCTATCCACAACTGAAGTGTCTGTTGACCAAACGAGTGCTGGGGTAGAGACTCAAAGCCAAAACTTCTCTACTGTATCAGAAGGCAATCCTGTTTTGGTATCAAATTCTACAACTTCGCAACAGTTCCCAGGCATCAATACAGAGGAAACTGCTAATCGAATAGTCACGCCTGTTCCCGGAACAACGTCAACCTCATCTGCGGCACTAACTACTCAATACCCGCAAGCGCAATTTCAAGCATCTTTACCAAAATCTAATTCTCAGGTGGCACAAGCGGATATTGATCCGGGTAGACCTACCCGTGGTGGCAGTAGCTATGTTGGTATCGCTGCCAACCTTGGTATAAGTGGCGGTGACTCCGCTGTGGGCGACGGCAATTTTATGGTGATTAGCAAAATAGGATTGTCAAATGCCATATCAGTGCGACCGTCGGCTGTGATTGGCGACAATACTGCTTTTTTGATTCCTGTTACTTACGACTTTTCCTTTCAGCAGTCATCAGATCCATTTAGCGAACCATTACCGATCGCTCCTTATGTCGGGGCTGGTGCAGCGATTAATACTGGGGATGACACTCAAGCCGCTTTTTTAGTAACTGGTGGCGTTGATGTGCCTCTAAATGCTCAATTTACGGCAAATGCTGCTGTAAATGCCGCATTTTTTGATGAAACCGACATCGGATTGTCGATTGGAGTTGGCTACAACTTCGGTCGCTTCTAAATCTAATAGGTAATTGGGCAATTGTTTAATGGGCAATGGGCAATTGTTTAATGGGCAATGGGCAATGGGAACGTGAGAATAAAGTCAAATCTTTTTCCCATGCCCACTTGGACGATGCCCCATGCCCCATGCCCCATGCCCACTTGGACGATGCCCCATGCCCAATTACCCATTACCCAATTTTTACTTAGGGCTAACTTTATCTATCGTCTTAATTTTACCGTCGTCGCCAACTGTCCAGACATCGTAAACACCGACCACATCGCCATTTTGGTCAATATCTACGTTGCCGCTGGCTCCCTGGTAGTTAATTTTCTTACCTTCTTTCAGTAACTTCAGTCCCTCGCAGACATCAGCAACTTCTGTACCAGGACCATTGGCAACTTCACGGATTTTGCTGGCTATGCCGACACCTGTATTATCTTTAGCGGATTGCGCTGCCAATGCTAACAAAGCGGCAGCGTCCCAAGCGTGGGCAGTATATGGTGCTGGTGGAGATCCTTTTTTGGATTGCCAAAGCTTGGCGAAAGCATCTAATCCTTTACCATTGGAACCAGGTACAGTACCGATCGCTCCACTAACAATATATTTACCATCACCAGCTTTCCCAACTCTATTTGGGAAGGTATCTGACTTGGTGCCATCTGTCAGCATAATCTGTACTCCCTGAGCCAGACCTTGCTGATAAGCAGTTTTTAGTAGTAAACTAGCAGTTTCTTCATAAGCTACGACCAATACTGCATCCGGTTTCCCGGCAAAAGCTGCTTGAGCTTCGGTATCAAAAGTGGTGGCTTTGGGGTCGTAACGGGTGGGGCTATTTTTGTTAACTACTGTTCCACCTGATTTTTCAAAAGCTTGGACAAATGCTTTTTCAAAGCCTACACCGTAGTCGTTATTTATTACAACTGTGGAAACTTTTTTGAAGCCTTTTTTATTCGCAAGTTGAGCCAAGGCTAATGCTTGGTAGGTATCGGGGGGAGCAGTACGCGCCCAATAACCTTTATAATCTCCTTTGCCTGCCTTTTCGGTAAATACTGGGCTAGTACTACCTGGAGAAATCAACATCACTTTATTGGGTGTAGCGATGGAAACTGCGGCTGTAGAAACGCTGCTGGCAAAAGACCCAACTACACCACCAACTCTATCTACGGTTGCTAATTTTGTCATCCCCGCAGCACCGGCTCTAGGGTCTGTTTGGTCGTCTACAGGTACGAGGGTGACTTTTTCACCGTTCACCCCACCACAAGCGTTAACTGTATCCACAACTAAGGGAACAGCACCCACCATCTGCTGACCGATGGAAGCTAAGTCACCAGTTGAGGGTAACAGCGAACCAATTTTCAGTCCTTTGGCATTACTCGCTGTGGTAGTTGAACTGGCAGGGGCAGTAGTAGCACCATTAGTTGTGGTAGTGGTGCTACTAGTAGTTGTAGTCGTTTTCGTACAAGCTGCCGCGAGGAAGCCAGATAATAAAGTAGCTAAACTTAGAGCTAAGGCGGAATTGATTTTTTTCATAAATTACTTTCACTCCTCTGATTTGTGGGAGCCTGAAAGCAATATTCTAACTGGATTATCAGGACTCCGGATGATAAATCATATCATCATCCTTAGGGCATCATCCTTGGGGAATAAAAGTATCTGCTCTTAGTCGATAATTTTTACTGATTCGTAGTAAGCGCTTAAGCGCTTATCTTAGGCACTGAAGTGCCTACTACGAACCTCAATTCACACTCTTCGGTGTGGATTGCAGTTTTAGTTTTGACAGACTGGGAAAACGGAGAGGGAGGGATTCGAACCCTCGGTACGGAGTTGCCTGCCGTACAACAGATTAGCAATCTGCCGCTTTCGACCACTCAGCCACCTCTCCAGTGTCACGAATATGAATAATATCAGATTTTCAAGGCACAGTCAAGGGGGATTTGTTATTTGTTGGTTATTTGTTGGTGGTTAGTTGTTAGGTAGAGACGTTCCACACCGAACGTCTGTACAAAAGTTAGTTGGTAGTTGATGGTTGTTGGGGGTTGGGGTCAAAAAATACTACTAACTACTAACTACTAACGACTAACTACTATCCAAATTCCACCAACTATCGACTAAAGTTAGAGGACTTGCGATCGCAGCCAAGCTACTGGCAAACTGCTTAACTTTTTCCACTGAGCCACGTAGGCGCGTTGACTAAACACATCATAATCGTTACGTTCAATAACGCTTAAAATGCGACTGTAATGCATCAAAGATGCCCACACAGGCAAGCGGGCATCGGGTGACAAGTAAGATATTCCTTTTTCTGCTTTGATATAATATTGGCGTGCCCTGGCAATTTGAAAACGCATGAGAGAACGCCAGCGCTCATCGACAACACCTTTCAACAAATCTTGCTCGGTGTAGTCAAATCGCGCCAAGTCTTCTTGGGGAATGTAGATTCGTCCTCGCCTTGCGTCTTCACCCACATCCCGGAGGATGTTGGTGAGTTGGTGGGCAATTCCTAAAGTGATCGCTTCTTCGGTGGGAATGTATATCGGTTTTTGGCGATTCCACGGCGCTGTGTTGGCGTTTGTATCAACTCCCATCACTGCCGTTGACATCAAACCGACGGTGCCTGCTACGCGGTAACAGTAAAGATATAACTCTTTAAATGTTTCGTAGCGGCTACGGTATAAGTCCATACGCTGACCGGCAATCATATCCCGAAAGGGTTGAATGTCCATTGAGAAGCGTTGGATGGTATCTACCAAAGCTACATCGAAATTTTCAAAAGGGCTGCCGCTAAAAATAGATTCTAGCTGCTGTTCCCAAAAATCTAGTGTTTCCGGCGTAGTAATAGCAGATGCAGGACCATCCACCAGTTCGTCTGTTCGGCGGCACCAAGCGTAAATTGCCCAAATAGCGGGACGCTTTTCCTTACTCACTAACAAAGTACCAAGGTAAAAAGTCGTGGAGTACTTTGCTATCAGTTGGCGACAAAGTTTATAGGACTCATCCACAGAGACCAGCGTTTTCATGCGCGCTTTGGAATCAGGCAGTTGCAGCATTCGTTGCAGGCGGTCGGGTTGGCGTTTGCAGGCTTGAGGAATTTACCTCTGGGTGTACTTCCGAAATCGCCTGCGCTGTAAGCTTACCAGAAAGCACGGCACCTTCCATACTCCCTAAGTAGCGTTGCATGGTATAACTGCCTGCGAGATAGAAGTTTTTTATCGGGGTAACTTGGGTAGGGCGGTATTGTTGGCGACCAGGTATCGCCGTATAAACCGATCGCGGTGTCTTGACGACATGATATTTCAGCAGTTTTGCTGGATTGTCTCCCCCTAAGTCGTCAGGAAAGAGTTTTTTCAGTTCGACTAGGGAAGCGCTGACAATTTCCTCATCGGATTTGTCAATCCAATCTTTCGCTGGTGCTAAAACTAACTCCAGCATTGAGCGATCGCTATTGGCGTATTCGCGGCAGGTGTTGCTCATATCAGCATAAACGCTGAGAAGAGGCGATCGCGAAAATAATAAGTGGTCTATATCTGTCAGTTTCCGGTCAAACCACAGATGCAAGTTAATTACCGGCACACCTGACAAACCTTCGAGCTTTTGGAAAAACTCTATTGACTGCCAAGGTTTTGGTAACATCACTTTCATTACATCCACCGACATTGCCGAAACATACAAGTCAGCGGTAATAATTTCATCTGCTGCGCCATTCAAGCCCCGAATCACAAATGCTTTCACAGTACCATCAACGTTTAGCATTATCTCTTTCAGGGGCGCATTTAACCGCACTTCGCCACCACCAGAGGTTATATGGTCTACTATCGGTTGACACAATCGCTCGGTAGGAGAACCATCCAAGAAGGCAATTTTAGAGCCATATCGTTCTTGGAGAAAGCGATTCAGCGCTGTTAGTAGAATTGTCGCGGAAACTTCATCCGGATTGATAAAGGTCAGCGCTTTGGATGCGGCGATAAAAATATCACTATTCACCCGTTCGTCTACACCTTGCCTTCTCAGCCACTCTATGAGAGTGTACTTATCCATATCTTCAACATACTTCTGACCGCGAACCACGGCTGGGAGTAGTCCTATGGCGAACTTAATTTTTTGCTCCCAAGTCAGCATGTCATTGTTGCGAAGAATCGACGCGATCACGTTGAAAGGTGCCGGAATATCCGGAACATCAAAACGTGAGAGAGTTCCCGGCTTTTCTGGCTGATTGAAAATTAGCGTGTGCTGTTTCCATTGCAGCCGGTCTTCAATTTGTAACTCTTTTAATAACTGAAGCATATTCGGGTATGCTCCAAAGAAAGCGTGCAATCCGGCTTCGTACCAGTCGCCGTCTGAGTCTTTCCACGCTGCCACTAAACCACCTAATACGTTTTGGCTTTCCAAAACAATTGGTGTGTGTCCTGCGTCCGTGAGATATTTCGCGCAGGAAAGTCCTGCTAAACCCGCTCCAGCGATCGCTACTCGCATTTAACCTTACTTTTCTTCAATATTTCTTAATCGTTTTCTCGTTTTCATTATACGTTGCAATCCGTTACATTTATCATCCCTCGTGCGATCGTCTCTGAAGAGGCAGGGGGGAGGGGGGCTTTCTTGCAGGGAGACAAGGGAGACAAGGGAGACAAGGGGGACAAGGGGACAAGGTGACAAGGGAGACAAGGTGACAAGGGGACAAGGGGACAAGGGGACAAGGTGACAAGGGAGACAAGGTGACAATTCTTTCTCCCCATCCCCCCATCCCCCCCTCCCCCCCTCTCCCCATCCCCTGCGTTCTTCATTAAAACTTATTTGTCTGAGTTATAAATTATTCAAATTATTCATCCCTGAGTTTTTATGTTATTTTGCTAGACCACAAAAAGATGAAAACCTTGCCCATTCTGCCTTATACCTTCTGAGAACGACAGATTATTAAATAATTTTCTCTGAAAGTATATTTGCTATACCTAAGCTGGAAAAGATGCTAATAGTCTTTAAATATTTTTTTGTAGTAATTACAACTATTTTTTTGAAAACATACTGGAAGTTCATTCACCATTATTATCTCTGAATAACTGATTTATTCAGTAATAATGAGCATTTGCGAGCTTGATAAGTTTACGGCATTGGTAAAGAATGCTAGCTGCTTCATCGTATATCTGGCTTAAGTAAATGAGAAGCAATATGTATGATCTATATCCTTAAATAAAATAAATTTAGTATTTTTACTGTTGCAAATGATGTATTGCATCTTTATTTTAGGGTTTTTCTTAGAGTTATTCATAACAAATTTAAATCTAAAAGTAGTAACTAATCGACATCATCTCAAAGCTTTATTTACTTATTTGCCAACAACGGTATATTATGATTTCTGCTGGGGATCGCTCATTAGCGTGCTTCTAACTAAGGAGAGATTTGTTTAAATTGGCAAAGAATATAGAGTTTGATTTTTTTGGATAAAAATTATCTTTGCCAAAACTAGGGTTGCACTTCTTATGTATGCGGGTACCTAAAATTTGACTTAACCATGCTATCTTTGGGATTTTTTTGCATTGCATCTTGGATTGGTTCATTTTTGTCGTTGAGCGAAAACTTGCCACCAAGTTTTATGCCAAAGGTTTCTCCGACAAAGGTTTCATCCAATCTAGATAAACTATTAAGTAACAATCGGGAATTTTTGGAGACACCTAAGCAACGATTAAATGTCTGGAGTACGACGATATTACCTACAAGGTTTTTGAAGATAGATTGGGGTTCTAAAGAATCACCACCAACGAAAGCTAAGTTATCGAATGTTTCGGTAAGCAAAGTAAAGCAAAGTAAAAATCAGTTTTGTAGTTCTCTGCCAGATATTGCATCTGAGAAGATTCCGGTAAAAACGGCAAGTGTTTTGCCGATTCCTCGGTTGATAGAATCAAGCTTGAATAACCGAGATTTGTTGTCAAATAAAATTTTGCGATCGCTGCAAAATTTCTTCAACTTCTCGACGATAGAGCAAGGTGTAACAACACCAGTAGTAGTTGTTCGTCGCGACCAAGACAACTATGAAGTGTGGGTAAATAACCGTATAGTTGCAACTTTACCCGACGAAATCGAAGCCAAATCAATGCAACAACGTTTAACGCAAGTCGTCAATTTGCCTAGGTTAGATGCTAATCAATTCCGACCGGCATTAGTTGACGGTATACCCGCGTTAATGGTAGGAAATCGCTTTTTATTTGCAATACAAAAAGAAGTTTCTCACTCCTCTCACCGCAGTGGTGAACTATTAGCGATTGAATGGATTAATAATCTTCGTTCAGCTTTGCAAGCACCTGCTTTATCATTAGTGGAAGGACAGCAACAAATGTATGGTTTAACTCCTTCCAAGAAAAAAATGTTTGGTTTAGCTTCTTGGTATGGTGGTTATTTTCATGGTCGAACAACCGCGAATGGTGAGAAATACAATCAAGATGAATTAACAGTTGCTCATAAGTCACTGCCTTTTAACACTTTCTTACAAGTGACTAATTTAAAGAATGGCAACTCTGTGATTGTGCGCGTAAACGATCGCGGTCCTTATATTCCACCAAGAAGTCTCGATTTGTCAAGGGAAGCAGCGAGGTGTATCAACAGTGAAACCGCTGGAGTAGTACCTTATAAAGCCGTAATTTTGCAAAGTAGCGAACCGAAAAAGTTCTTGAAAAATTCATCTATTTCTACCGCAAATCTTAAACCAGGTAGAAAACTCGCAGTAGTTTCAGATTATTGAACGGCGATTGTGGGTAAATGGTAATTGGGAATTGGGAATTGGGTAATAGGTAATTGGTAATTGGTGAGCCGGTGCGTTGGGGAGGCAGTGCGCTGGACGGGTTTCCCGGCAGACGCGCACCTGCCGTCGGGTCTCCCGACTTGAAGCAACTGGCGAACCCGAAGGGTAATGGATAATTGGTAATTGGAGGAGCAAATTCCCCCTTGTCTTCCTTGTCCACGCCAGACGCACGCCAGGTGCTACAACGGGGGGAACCCCCGCAACGCACTGGCTCCTCAACGGAGGACGCCTCCGCACAGCGCTGGCTCCCCTTGTCCTCCCCTCCCCTTGTCCCCCCCTCCTCCCAGTCCCCATTCCCCATTCCTGCCATAGGTAAATCATTATGTCAGTATCGCAACTTGAGCGCTTTGGACATCACCTGATTCTGGGTATTTCGGGTACCACATTAAGCGATGATGATAAACGCGCACTCAGCGAATTGAAACCGATTGGGGTGATATTTTTTGCAAAGAACTTTCGTCAAGGTACTCATTATCAAGTTTGGTTGGAAGCTTTTAAGGAACTAATCGACCAGGTAAGACAATACGCTGAACGCGATTCGATGTTTCTCACTCTTGACCATGAGGGAGGTTCTGTAATTCGCACACCTTTGCCGATCGCTCGATTTCCTCATCCTTTTGTGTTGGGAACACTGGCTATTGAAGTAGCGAAGGCAACAGCATTAGAATTAAAGTCATTGGGAATCAATGTATCTTGGTCTCCTGTAGCGGATATTTTTTCTAATCCTGAGAATCCCGTCATTGGACCGAGGGCTTTTGGTACGACTGCACAAACTGCTGCACAAGGTGCCTGCGATTACTATTTGGGATTGAAGGAGTCAGGAATTTTGGGATGTGCGAAGCATTTCCCCGGACATGGAGACACTAGTCAAGATTCGCACATTGAGCTACCAAGGCTAAATCTGACAGTCGAAGATTTGCGATCGCGTGAACTGATACCTTTTCAAGCGCTGATCGAACAACAAATACCGATGATTATGACCGCACACATTCTATTTCCTCAGATAGATGCAGTGCCGGCAACCTTGTCAAAATTAATTTTAAATGACATTCTCCGCAAAGAGCTTGGTTTTAAGGGAGTGATTGTATCTGATGACTTAGATATGAAAGCTGTCTCAGATATGTTTATGAAAAGTGGGACTGTGGCAAAAGCGTTTAATGCAGGTTGCGATTTATTTATCGTGTCCCGCAATATCAATTCATCATCTCTGGAAAGAACATATGCGATCGCTCAAGATTTCTCTGATTCGCTTGATAACGGCAGTCTTGATGAATCGGTAGTTGCAGCAGCTAAAGCACGAATTGATAAACTACTTGAGGTGACTCCTCAATATATAGTTCATAGTCTTGATAAAAATACACTCTTGAAACATGCTGGACTAGCGATCGCTTGTTCGTGTGGAGAGACAGATTACTTTAAGGATCTACTACGTGCAAGTTTCGGAAATTCTAAAAGTTTAGACGTTGACTGAAACATTGTTCTCTAAAGCAAGTATGGAGACTTCACAGGTATGACCATGTAAAGTTTTAAGACGCTTGCGATTGAAGATACTTCCATCGGACTGTTTGGTCTGTAACACTAGCTAAAAACTCAGCATCCGAATCATCTTGTAAATCGCTAACTTTTACAGGTTCCCGATTAATACAAGTCCAGTACATCACCTCAGCTTTTAAAAGTGACAAACCTTCAAATTGATGATTTAAAAGATTGCGATCGCCGTTCGCGGTTAAGCTCCGTAGCAATCTCAGTTGGACTGTAACCACTAAGTAATCCCCGCAAACAAGCTTTTTCAGTCGGAGTCAGTTGTTTGCACTGCCTGCGTCTTTCTTGCTGCTTGGCATCCGCAATATCTCGGTATAACTTTTCTAGGTTCCAACACTCGCTTGCTTCGGCGAACTTCTCCGCTAAATCATCGCTTCGTGGATGAGGATGTAATGCCATTACACTTATGGTCAGAATAAATTTTACTAATAGATATTAGGCTAACAGTGTTTATACAGGCAAGAAACTACATGTAATCTTTATAATTCAGTGAATATAAGGACTGGTAGCTTCATCAAGATTAGGCATCTGCACTTCGCGATCGCTTGGGAATCTGTGCAAATTACCATTTAGGCATCTAGCTGGGAGTAACGCACTCTGTACCAGGCGATCGCTTTACAATGAAGGTGGATGAACCGGATACGCTTATGACTTTGCCAGAATTGCAAAAACAAGCACTGCAATTGCCGATTAATGAACGTTGGCAATTAGTACAAACTCTGTTGGAATCGCTACAACAAGAAACTTCTCCTGCGAAGAAAAAAGGCAATTTATCCCGTTTGCGGGGTATTGCTAAAGGTACAAAGTCAAGCGATCGCTTTTAATTTCCGAGACTTTGAAGATGCGGTGCAATATGCTTGTGCAATAGCGCACGGATTAGATGTAATTGTTACCCGTGATGTATCTGGGGAGTGTAAGTGGGGAAATTCCCGTAGTGTCACCTGGGCAGTTAGGGAATATTTCAAGTTAACTTCTCAAATCACTATTTTACAAGCTTTATATATCTAGTCATCAGATAAAATTCAACAACCAAACTCATTGTTTATTGTTTGGTTGTTGAATTTTTTGCTGTGATGTTATTTGCTGTATTGGTCTAGCTGGGGTTTTGTGTTGCGGAAATTGCTAATGATGTTGCTAACGCTCATTAGGTGACTTGAGGTGAGAGCTTTGGCTATGTTTTGTTTATTACTTATAAAGCATGGTATATATGATTAAAAAATTCACTGCCATAAAATCACTTCTTCTCCTTACAAGTTTGGGGCTAGGAGTTACATCCCACATAGGTCAGGCTCAGGCGCAACAGGCAGCAAAAATGAGATTCGTCTGGGATTTTACAGCTTCAGGCGGCGCTGTTTATCTAAATATCTGCTCTGATCCTAAGTTCAATATCAACGAAAGAACTGGAGGGTGTGCAAAAATCGACATTTTGAACTCAAATGTGACAACGAATAGAGATAGAACACGCTTGGTAACAGATAGATTAAAGTTTGGTCAACAATACAAAGCTTGTCTAGTAGCTGACAACACTTTCAGCAACAGACAAGGGCGATGGATTGATTGTGTAGATTTTGCTGCTGTAGAAGGACAGACCATCTCATTTTCGCTAGGTAGAGCAAGGTATGTCGGTGCCCCCTAATCCTTAAAGTAAAGCGATCGCACTTTCGATAACCCGATTATTTCATGCGATACCTAACGGTAAGCTGAGTCCGAACGGGACACCCTGCCGGAACGCTAACGCACTTTCCACCACACGTCATCAGATCCCCGACTTCTTAAAGAAGTCGGGGATCTAGGGGAAGCGATCGCAAAGCGCGATAGTCATTAGGTAGTAACTTTTAAGAAAGTCAGGCGATCGCACTTTCCACCACACGTCATCAGATCCCCGACTTCTTAAAGAAGTCGGGGATCTATCCCAGGCTAATCATCCAGCAGCAGTCTTTTGAAACCAGCGCTATCAGGTAGGTTATGATCTGCCAAAAATTGTTGATAAGCTGATTGTTCCTGAATCTGCATCTTGACATACTCTGTTTTGGGTAGTGTTCCCGCTCGTAAACCTGCATATTCCAAATAGCTGGAAAACTCCCATTCTTCAGGTTGCTGCACGAGTCCTGCTTTCACCGGATTGAGATGAATATAGCGTGAGAGATTGACAAGATAATCAGTTTGTGAAACATGAATACTTTGAAACCGTCCCTGAAATAACACCCCAGAACGATTAAAACGCTTATTAATTGCCTTTGTGTATGAGAGTGAGAGGGATTTCATCCCATCAGACAGGGTTTCATCTCTCAGATAGACCAAAAAATGATAATGATTGGGCATTAAACAATAAGCAACAATATCTACTGCATTAGTGATGAGATGTTCTCTTATCAACCGGAGAAAATAAACATAGTTTTCACGCTCAAAGAAAATCGAGGAGCGATTATTCCCCCGATTGTAGACATGGTAAAAGTTGCCAATTTGCAAGGGAATCCGTCTTTGCGGCATAGGCTTTGAATCTGGGATGTTGCCTTTAGTATTCCCTTTTTTGGACTTTAGATCCCCGACTTCTTTAAGAAGTCGGGGATCTAGGGGAAGCGATCGCACTTTCTATGACTCGATTATTTTGGGCGATCGCACTTTCCATAACCCGATTCTTTAATGCGATCGCGCTTTCGATTACATGATGGTTTTATGCGATCGCATTTTCGATGACAGGATTATTTTAAGCGATCGCACTCTTGATGACACGCTGATTTCATGCGATGCCTACGGCGGTAAACTACGCACTTTCTCCCGACACGATGATTTTGGGCGATCGCCTATTTATATCCATATTACAAAGAGTGCGATGCCTACGGCGGTAAACTACGCACTTTCGGTGACATGATGATTTTAGGCGATCGCTACATTTTTCTTAACTCAATAAGTCTTAAAAATTAAATGAACTTTTGGCAATCTCTAAGGGTAATAATCCTACTTAATTTTTTAGGATTATTTACAATAAATATTAAATCTGCCCAAGCAAATCCCCAGCAATGTTATCAACAAGCACTACCTACCTTTACTAATTCGTATACGGCTGATTTAGTAGCATGGATGTGTCAAGGAGCTACATCTACCATACCAGCTCAATGTTTTAAAGCAGCACTTCCTACTTTTTATGATAATCAAGTTGCCAAACGAGCAGCTATGGTATGTAAAAGAGCTACATCTACAGCACCAGGAAAATGTTTTCTTGAGACTATAGGTACTTTTTATAACTCCGAGTCAGTTGAACGGGCTTTTAAATTATGTAAAGTAAATTCTAATACTTCTGATACGTCGTCTATTAGTAACAATTCTAGAGAACTAGATAGGTTATGCAAAGTAGCCCAAACAGGCAATGGGAACACTCTCTACTACTCCAATGGTCAAGTTATAACACATTATACAGGAAAAAAAGGAGCAACTTGGTATCACTCCAATGGTCGAGTCATGACACATTATGCAGGAGAAAAAGGAGCAACTTGGTATCACTCTAATGGTAAAGTTATGACACTTCATGCAGGAGAAAAAGGAGCAACTTGGTACTACTCTAATGGTAAAGTTATGACACTTCATGCAGGAAAAAAAGGAGCAACTTGGTACTACTCTAATGGTCAAGTTATGACAAATGATGGAAACTTAATATCAGAAGAAGAACTGCTTTACCCATGTAGCTACATTGAGTAGAGATAATCTTCAATTTAGTCACACTTGATACACCAGACGCTGCGCGAATCCTAACGCACTTTCCCTTAGACGATGATATAGAGCGATGCCTACGGCGGTAAACTACGCACTTTTGATGACACGATTATTTTAGGCGATAGCCGTAGGCTTAACTGAGTTATCACACTTTCCATAACTCGATTATTTCATGCGATGGCTCCGCCCGCCGCAGGCATCGGACTCTCCACCACACGTCATTCATATCCACGACTTCTTAGAGTGGATATAGAAGAAGCGATCGCACTCTCTATTACACGATTATTTCATGCGATCGCCTATTTCTATCAATATCACTAAGAGGGTGATCGCGCTTTCCAATACATGATATTTAGTGCGATCGCATCTACCCACCTAAAATAACCTGCAAAATATTACGTAATGCTTGAGTGTCAACTTCCTGGAGTTCTCCTAACTTTTTAATCACTAGTTTTTTGTCAATGGTAGTTAAAACTGGTTTAATAATTGAAGGTTTAATTAAACCAGCCGCTTTCCACTCAGTAATTGTCATTTCACCAAAAGAGGTTGCTGGATTTACTTGACTTGTGACAGCTATCAACACCACATCTGAACGTTCGCGTTGATAATTGGTAGAACTAATAATAACTGCTGGGCGTTTTTTAGTAGTAGTCTGGTCAGTGAAAGGAAACGGTACTAAAACAACATCACCAAACTTATAATTGGTCATACTCAGCATCATCGGGGTTATCCCAGATTTTATGTAAAGCTGGTTCAGAAAGCTTTGCAGCAGCTAGAGTGAGGCTAACATCTGTATTTTGCTTAGATAAAGAATCAATAAAATTTTCAACTAGTACCATTTGTTCGGGAACTAGATGACGTATTTTTTCAATTAACCTTTGCTCCGATATTTTGTCAGCTTGCATTATTTACACCCTCCTTTCCTGTTTATTATTTTGTGCGATCGCTCTCTCCAATACCACAATTATTTTATGCGATCGCCTAAACATTAAATCAAATCCCGTGACTCTTCCCAATCACCCAATTACGCCGGAAAAACCGCGCTAAGGCTGATTCTTCCAAAGATAGATAAATCGGGCGTCCGTGGGGACAGGTGCGCGGGTTGCGGGTACGTTGCCAATCATCTAATAGTGTCTGCATTTCTGGCAAAGTTAGGGGTGTACCGTTGCGAATTGCACTGCGACAAGCTACGGCTACTTGTGCTGTTTGTAAGTCACCACCCCAACTAAGTTCTAAAATTGCTTCTGCACAATCGTCTCTTTGCTGTAACATTGCGGGTACGTTACGAACTGCCCAAAGTTGTTCACCAAAAGGTTCTATATCTATATTGATGCGTTGCAGTTGCGAAACTTGCGCTGGTGATAATTGATATAAAATAATTGCCGGTTCCACAGCAACAAGTTGCCAATTATCGCATAATTGCTCATATAAAACTCGCTCATGAGCAATATGTTGTTCTACCAACCACATGCCATTTTGATGTTCGACAACTATATATGTATTGCTAACTTGGGCGACGGCTTTGAGGGACGGGGAAACCCCGCCCTTACCATCGTCGGGATTGGGACGATTGACATGATAACCACCTTTTTCTTCTGCGGCTTTGATTAATTTACTAACTCGTGTTGTGTGAACTGCTTCTTTGATATTGACAGAATCGATGCGAAGTGCTTGTTCAATCGCGCTGGATATTTGTTCTTGCCAATAGCTTAATTCATTGAGGTAAATTTCCGTTTTTGCCGGGTTGCGATTCCAGTTAATTTGATCGGGGGAAATATAAAGATGTAAAAAACAGATTGGATAGCGATCGCGTGGTAATGTTCTGTGAAATCCTGTGAAAATCGTTTGCTCTAATTCTGGCGATTTTACCATGCGTCCGTTGATTGCTACACGCACCCAATCTGGACGACGACGATGACAGCGATCGGGCAATCCTATCACCAATGAAAGTGAGGATTTAGCAGTAGGGTAGAGACGACCCGCCGGGTCGTCTGTACAGGAGTTAGGAGGATTGGGTAATTCTAATTTTAGTTCTTGTAAATCGCCTTGTTTAACTTGATGTAAAATTTGCGGTAACAGTTTTCCGGTTGTGGCGGCTGGTGAAAGAGTGAACCATTCACGGTCATTTTGGCAAACTTGCCAGGTAACATGAGGATGACATAAGGCGATTTGATAAATCGACGCTTGCACTGCTTTCATTTGAATAGCTGATGTTGGCAAGCCTTGACGACGAGTTGAGCAATTTCCGAATAAATTCGATATGGTGACAATTGTACCAGGTGCGATCGCTGCTGCTTCCACTACGACAGGTTCCCCACCATAGCCATACACAACCCTAAATCCACCACTTGAAGAATTTGCCGGACGACTTAAAATTTCTAAATCTGCCAAAGTCGTCAAACTGTGCAGCGCTTCACCCCGAAATCCTAAACTGTTAATTTGCCACAAATCTGCACAAGAGCGAATTTTACTGGTACTGTGGGCAGATGCTGCTTGTTGCAAATCATCCAAATTCATCCCACAACCATTATCTGCTACGCGCACCCGCCACTGCTGCGCCCATACAGAAATTACAATCCGCGTTGCACCTGCGTCTAGGGAATTTTCTATCAATTCCCGCACCACAGAAGCTAGAGAGTCAATTACCTCTCCGGCTGTAATGAGGTATACTACCTCCGTTGGTAAAGCTTGAATCGTAGAAGACATAAATCTCAGTGTAGGCGAGTTGCCAAGCACTGAATAGAATAAGCAAATTTGTTTACAATCAGCTAGGAAATTTTATGAATTGTAAAGAAATTTTTTCGTACTAAGCGCTTCAGCGCTAATTATAAAGCGCTTCAGCGCTTAGTACCTAATTATCCCGCATCGCTAAAGCTTTCATCGGTTCGGGTTTCAGCAACCCATTCAACAATGATGCCGGACGTTGACCGTAGGGCCAAGCAAAAGCATGACGGAAAGCTGCATCTTGACAAGCTTGTAACTGTTGGAAATTAATAATGTCGTAAGTTAAGAGATTTTCATACTCAAAGGGTAGACGGACATTATGCAAACCGGCATTATCAGTACAAATAGCGATATCTACCCCCGCATCAAAACATCGGTCAAAAACTAATTTGAGTTGACGTATATCCTCTAAAGTACCGGTTTTTAAGTATGTTGTCGGGCAAACTTCCAAACACTGCCCGCGTTTAGCTACATCTTTAAGTAACTCTGGATACAATAGCGGAATTTGGATGCCGTGACCAATCCGCATCAAATAAGGTAATAATTCTGGATAGCAGCCAGCGGTGGTTTCATAAAGGTGTCCGGTGGTTTTGACATTCAGCGATCGCGCATAATCATACAAACTAATCCACTCAGAAAGGCGATCGGCATAATAGCTATCACCACCAGCAACATCTATTCCACAAATATACTTGGTATTTTGTGCTGCTAAATCTACAATCGCTTTATTCACCTCATAAGGTAAGCGCGAGTGCATACAAAGTATTTGGCTGGTAATAATCGGATATTCTTGTAATTGACTTGCTTGCCCAACAACTTCCACAATTTCCGCCATTTTGTCAATTCTCTTTGATTGACTTAAATGCTTTGGTGTGCGGAGATAAGGAGTATAGCGCAGTTCTAGATAAGCCAAATTCTCAAAAATATAAGCACCCCGCATCAAACGATAGATAAAGTAAGGCAAACTTTCGGCATTTTGCACGCTTTCAACTAAAGTGTGCAATTCCAGATACTCATCTAAAGTACTGCGCGATCGCGTGAAAAACTCTTCAAAAGCCGAATAGTCAGCAAACTGCGAAAGTAACTTTGACGAACTGCGTTCTAGGTATCGCCACAGAACACGGGGTACAACCGAACCGCCCAGATGTCTATGCAATTCAGCGTATAAAGCCATAATGGTCTTTTCCCGGAAAAATTATAAAAAAGTCTAATAATCTTAACAATAGCGCAGAAAAGAAGAGTGGGGCATTGGGCATTGGGCATTGAGAATTGGGCATTGGGCAATGGGCAATGGGCAATGGGCAATGGGCATTGGGAATTAAAGAAGAAATAGTTTGCTCATCGGTGAATAAATACGATTCTTTCCATGCCCATTGCCCCATGCCCCATGCCCCATGCCCCATTCCCCATGCCCCATGCCCCATGCCCTATGCCCTATGCCCCATGCCCCATGCCCTATGCCCTATGCCCCATGCCCTATTGCCTGCAATAATTCTCTCACTGTGCAAGGTTTGGATAAAAATGCTTTGACCCCCGTGCCGGCGGATTCGGCTATGTTTTGATTTGATAACAATCCGCTCATGGCGATAATTTTCACCCTCGGATTTATTTTTTGTAGCGTGCGGATGGCGATCGCACCATCCATCCAAGGCATCATCATATCTAGCAACACTACACTAATTTCCTGCTGATGTTGGGCATAAATCGCTACAGCTTCAACTCCATCACTGGCTGTTAGCACCCGATAATTATATGTTTCTAAAGATGATTTAGTCAGATCGCGAATTGCAGCTTCGTCATCCACTACCAAAATTAATTCGCCATTTCCCATAAGTGGTTTTAGTTCAACAGAAGGCGGATCGATTTCTACTTTGGTGGAAGAAGGTAAGTAAATCTGAAATTGCGTTCCTTTATTAACTTCACTGTATAAATTAACAAATCCACCGTGCTTTTTAATAATGCCCAGTGCTGTGGAAAGTCCTAAACCTGTACCTTTTCCTACTTCTTTAGTAGTAAAAAATGCCTCAAAAATTCGCTCTTGAATTGTCTGCGGTATCCCTATACCCGTATCCGCAATGGTGATAGCAACATAACAACCCACTTGGGCGTCGATATGCATTTTCGCATAATGTTCATCAATGACGATATTTTCTGCTGAAATCGTCATTATACCGCCGTCGGGCATGGCATCGCGGGCGTTGACAACTAAGTTCATCAGTACTTGATGCAGTTGGGTAGCGTTTCCCTGCACATGCCAAAGATTGTCTGATATGTGTGTATGGCAAGCGATGGATTTAGAGAATGTTCCGGTGATAATGTCTTCAATTTCTGTTAGCAAAGAGTTCATTGAAACATTTGTCTGTCTGCCTTCGATACCGCGTGCGAAAGACAAGATTTGTCTAACTAAATTTGCTCCGCGTTTGACATTCTTTTCTAACATTTTTAGCAAGTGTTCGCTTTGCGGATCGGACAATTTCATCTGCAATAAAGGAACTGCTAATAAAATCGGCGCTAACACATTGTTGAGGTCGTGGGCAATACCACCAGCTAAAGTGCCGATACATTCTAAACGTTGCGATCGCAAAAGTTCTGCTTCTAGTTGTTTCTTTTGCGTGATTTCTGTATTCACAGTCAAAATTGATTGAGGTTGCCCAAATTCATCACGTACCAAAGTCCATCGACTTTCTACTAGAATTTCCTCACCATTTTTTTGTACTTGTTTTAATTCACCTTGCCACGAACCGTTTTTAATTACAGTTAAAAGCGCTGACTGAGGAAGCGGTAAATCTTCGTACAAAAGCGCCAAAGCATCTTTACCAACAGCTTCCTCAACTTTCCAGCCATACAAACGTTCCGCGCTTTTATTCCAGAATAAAATCTGGTTTTGGATATTTTTTACGAAAATTGCGTCAGTTGCCACATCCAGCAGCGCTGCTTGTTCGCGGATTTTCTGTTCTGCTTGTTTCAGTTGGCTGATATAATGTATAAGCAATTTATACAAAATTGCGAAAAGCGCTAAATCTGCGCTCTTGCTGATGAAAAATTTAGCGATCGCCTTTATGCTTCCAGCAAATTGCCTTTTTGACAACTTTCTGTTTGTTTCTTTGGGAAACAATTTAGGCAACATTTGCTCTGATAACTTTTGTGTTGACTCAATGTCGAGAACTAGCATTTGAATATTATTTGTCATTTGCTTATCTCTAGGAGATATAATTGACTGCCGAGCGGCTTCAAACATGTGTTTCGACAATAAAATTTCTGATTCTCTGGATGTTTGTTTATTGAGATAATTTGCGGCTCAAGTTAAGAAATATACTGCTATTTGCCGGATAATCTTTGATACATGTGTGAGTTTTTTTACTTACACTTTGATAATCTTGACAAGAAAGTGCATCTGTAGCGATCGCGTAATCAGTTCTTGCACTCCCACAGGAAAAAGGTAATTGGGAATTGGGCATGGGGCATGGGTTATGGTAAAAAACGCATTCCTAATTCCCAATTCCCATTGCCTATTGCCCATTGCCCATTGCCCATTGCCCAATGCCCAATGCCCAATGCCCAATGCCCAATTTTCAAACCTTAGTAAATTTAATAGCAATTTCAACATTCAGAAAAATGTCGCCTTAGTTACATTTAATCAAAATTGGTTTATTTGATTAAGCTACTGTTTGATTCTCCCAGATAGTATTTGGCACACTTTTCTCTTGGAAATTTCTGGCTTTATTTTGACGATTTTTGATATATATACTGCCAGATAAGATCCTAACAATTTTAATATAAATTAATAGTTCTCAGTAGTCAGAAACTAACTTTAGTTGATAAATTTACAAAAATTAAGATGAAACTCATAATTGAACGCTGATAACTGATAAATTTCTTGTAGTTGCTTTCAACGAATCAGTGACTTTTTCGGAAAATCCGATTGAATAAGCTTGACATTAGTCAGACAATCTGTTGATAATAAGAGTTTGTGAAAACTTTAGCTCTTTAATAAACGCTTGGCTAACGTCATTGTCATAGGCGCCCAGTGGGGCGATGAAGGAAAAGGTAAAATAACAGACTTACTCAGCCGCTCCGCAAACGTTGTTGTACGTTACCAAGGGGGTGTGAATGCTGGACACACGATTGTAGTTAACGATCAAACCTTTAAACTGCACTTAATTCCCTCTGGTATATTGTATCCAGATACCGAGTGCATAATTGGCTGCGGAACGGTAATCGATCCACAGGTTCTCATCGAAGAACTCGATCAACTTGAAAAACTAAATATATCCACTCGCAATCTGCTGATTTCTGAGACGGCTCATGTAACGATGCCTTACCATAGATTGATTGACTCCGCATCCGAAGAACGACGGGGAAATCATAAAATCGGCACAACAGGTAGGGGTATTGGTCCAACTTATGCTGACAAATCTGAGCGTATTGGTATCAGAATGTTAGATTTGATGGACGAAATCGGGTTGCGCGAACAGTTAGAGTGGACGATTAATTATAAAAACGCAATTCTGGAAAAGTTTTATAACTTGCCGCCCCTAAATACCCAAGAGGTGATAGAGCAGTATTTGGGGTATGCAGAACGGTTGCGACCTTATGTAGTTGATACCTCATTAAAAATATACGATGCGGTGCTGCGACGGCGCAATATTTTGTTTGAAGGAGCGCAAGGTACGCTTCTCGACTTAGATCATGGAACTTATCCTTATGTAACATCCTCGAACCCCGTAGCAGGGGGGGCTTGCGTTGGTACAGGGTTAGGACCGACAATGATAGACCGGGTAATTGGGGTATCGAAAGCGTATACCACCAGAGTAGGAGAAGGACCATTCCCCACCGAACAAGACGGAAAAGTGGGAGAATTGTTATGCGATCGCGGTGCCGAATTTGGCACAACCACCGGACGCAAACGCCGCTGCGGTTGGTTTGATGCCGTTATCGGTCGCTACGCCGCTAGAATTAACGGTATGGATTGTCTGGCGATTACCAAACTTGATGTCCTCGACGAATTGAAGGAAATTAAAGTTTGTGTCGCTTATGAAATAGATGGCGAACGTTGCGATCACTTCCCCTCTAGCGCTCGTCAATTTGCACGCTGTCGCCCCATTTATAAAACAATGCCGGGATGGCAGGTGTCAACAAGTGACTGCCGCACTTTAGAAGACTTGCCGAAGCAAGCGCTGGACTATCTAAAATTCTTAGCAGAATTAATCGAAGTCCCGATCGCGATCGTCTCCCTCGGAGCCAGCCGCGATCAAACTATCATCGTAGAAGACCCAATTCACGGTCCCAAACGCGCATTATTGCACGCCGACGGCACACCAGCCACTTTGTTAAGTGCTTAATAGGGCATGGGGCATGGGGCAATGGGCATGGGGCATGGGGCATGGGGCATGGGGCATGGGGCATGGGTAATCGTAAAAAACGCATTCCTAATTCCCAATGCCCATTGCCCATTGCCCATTGCCCATTGCCCATTGCCCATTGCCCATTGCCCATTGCCCAATTCCCAATTACCTTTTCCCCAACTTGTATGGATCTCACAATTGAATGTCAAAAGCGTCCAGAAAATAGCAAACCCAATGCTTTGCGCCGTTCTGGGCGAATTCCTGCGAATTTATACGGTCACAAAGGTACAGAGTCTATCTCTTTAACCATTGATGCCAAAACTGTTGAGCGCTTGCTGAAAAAAGGTTCAGTCAACAACACTTTGATTGATTTGAAAATTACTGATATCCCTTGGCAAGGCAAAACTTTGTTGCGGGAAGTTCAGATTCATCCAGCAAAACGTACTCCTTTCCACCTCAGCTTTTTTGCGGTAGCAGGTCACGGTCCGACTACAGTAGAAGTACCGCTGCGATTTGTCGGAGATGCTGCCGGGGTTAAACTAGAAGGTGGTTTGTTAGACACCGTGTTTAACGAATTGCAAGTCAGTTGCGAACCGGAGAACATCCCAGAGGCAATTGAAGTTGATGTTTCTAACATGAAAGTTGGCGACAGCTTGCAGATCAATCAGCTACCATTGCCCCAAGGTTTAACAGTTCTCAATGACGCAGAGCAAGTTGCTGTTAGCATTTTGCCACCACAAATCACGCCAGAAAAAGAAGCTGCACTCGAAGCAGCTCAGGCTGAAACTGAGGCTACATCGGAAACAGAGACAGAAACCGAGTCTGAAACAGAATCTGAAGCTAGCTGAAGTATATAATAGTTGTCGATAATACCAGGGGGTAACTCCTGGTTTTTTTATGTTTGAATTGCCAAATCGCCAAGGACGCTAAAAAATGACAGTTTCTGTTCCAGCATTAATTGAGCAGATGTTGCAACCTGGGTTTTATCCCCATGCGGTAACAGAACCAATTCAACTGATTCAAACGCACATTTCTTATGTGCTGCTAACTGGGGATTATGCTTATAAAGTAAAAAAGCCGATGAATTTTGGCTTTTTAGACTTTTCAACTTTGGAAAAACGGCAGCATTTTTCTCAAGAAGAATTGCGGTTAAATCAGCGAGGTGCAGCAGAACTGTATTTAGAAGTTTTGCCTATTACTCTGACGGATAATCAATATCATCTGGGGGGAACGGGAGAAGCTGTAGAATATGTGTTGAAAATGCAGCAATTTCCTCAAGAGACTTTATTTAGCGCTTTATTTGAACAGGGTAAGTTAAATGAAACAGATTTGGAAAACTTGGGACAAGTTGTAGCTGAATATCACGCGAAAACTGAAACCAATGATTATATTCGCACTTTTGGCGAAGTTGCTCAAGTTCGAGAAGCGTTTGACGAGAATTACGAGCAATCTGAAAAATATATTGGTGGTCCTCAAACGCAGACGCAGTTTGACGAAACAAAGCAATATACAGATAACTTTTTTAGCGATCGCACGGAACTATTTAAAAGTCGCATCGCTAATAACTTCATTCGCGAATGTCACGGAGACTTGCACTTAAGAAATATTGCTTTGTGGCAAGATAAAATTTTACTCTTCGATTGCATTGAGTTTAACGAAGCGTTTCGCTTTGTTGATGTCATGTTCGATATTGCTTATGCTGTGATGAATCTGGAAGCAGAGCAACGACAAGATTTGAGTAATGCCTACTTGAATACTTATTTAGAGCAAACTGGCGATTGGGAAGGGTTACAAGTATTACCGATATATTTAAACCGTCAAGCGTATGTTCGGGCAAAGGTGACATCATTTTTGTTGGACGATCCAAGTGTTCCCGCAGATGTGAAAGAAGAGGCAGCAAAAACCGCAGCTGAGTATTATAAACTGGCTTGGAATTATACTAAACCCAAGCAAGGAAAATTAATATTGATGTCGGGGTTGTCGGGTTCTGGTAAAAGTACCGTAGCTAAGTTATTATCTCGCGAATTAGGAGCAATTCTGATTCGTTCGGATGCGGTGCGGAAACATTTGGCGGGAATTCCACTTTTAGAACGCGGTGGTGATGATTTGTATACACCTGAGATGACGGAGAAAACTTATGCACGGTTGCTGTCATTGGGAATTATACTAGCAAATCAAGGTTATACGGTGATTTTGGATGCCAAGTATGACAAACAGAAGTTGAGAAAAGAAGCGATCGCCCAAGCTAATAAACATCAACTTCCCCTACAAATTATTCAATGCACCGCACCGATAGAAGTTTTGGAACAACGGTTGCGCGATCGCACTGGTGATATTGCCGATGCCACAGTTGATTTATTACAATCACAACTTAACTTGGCTGAACCTTTCACCGAAGAAGAAAAACCCTACCTGAAAATTTTGGATACAACTCAACCACAACAGGCACAATTAAAAGAAGTAATTCGCCAATAAATTTAAACTTATGGCAGAAAAAAAGAACGACTTCGGCGGTCTGATTACCATCTCTCAAGCTTTCTTTTCTCAACTCGTCTTTGGCTTATTTTTAACACTCATATTTTCCATGACCGGCGCACCAGCATCCCTAAGTATCTTCTTAGGTATATTGGGCGGTATAGCCTTAGGCGGGTTGACAACAGCAACTAGAAGCGGTCCCCAAGCCCCTACTTTAGGCTCGGCTGAAGGCATTGATGCTGGATTGAAATACTGGTTATTTTTTCTACTTGGTTTTCTGTTTTTGGGGTATCCAGCACCGATGAGCGTTTTGTTAAGCGCATTAGCCGGTTTAGGTGGGGGCTGGATTATTGCTTGGTGGGAAACCACAGAACAAACTAAAACTCAACTGGCAGCTGAAGGTTCAGAAGAAGTCGAAGGACAACTCCCAAACGAAAGAGCAATCAAACGGAAACGCAGACCCACTCGTCGTTTCCGTCGCTCTCGTGGAGGTTTCAATTTTCGGTTTTGGGAAAGGTAGTAATTGGGCATTGGGCATTGGGCATGGGGCATTGGGCATCGTCCAAGTGGGCATCGGGCATAGTCCCTTTGTGAAATACGTCTAGCTTCTTTTTATTCCCATTGCCCATTGCCCATTGCCCATTGCCCATTAAACAATTGCCCCATGCCCAATTCCCAATTATGTTTTTATACCTCTCTAAGTTACTACCGCTGTTTTTTTACCCGCTTGGGTTAGCTTGCGTTTTTTTGCTGTTTTCACTGTTTCTGCTGTGGAAAAGACCGCGCATGGCAGCTATGGCGATCGCACTGGCATTAACTGTATTGCTAGTTTCTGGTAATGCTTGGGTTTCTCACTCTTTGGTGCGATCGCTTGAATGGCAAAATCTCCCCACGGAAATACCTTCTTCTGAAGCAATTGTGGTTTTGGGTGGTGCAACTAAATCAGCGACTCCGCCACGTCCTGGTGTAGATTTAAGTGAAACAGGCGATCGCGTTATTTACGCCGCTCAACTTTACCGCCAAAAGAAAGCCCCCATAATCATTCTCAGTGGTGGTCGTATCGATTGGCGCGGCAGCGGTTCCCCAGAGTCAGCGGATATGGCAACAATTCTTACTTCTATTGGTATACCAACAGAGGCAATTGTCCAAGAACCTGACTCTCTCAATACTCATGAAAATGCCGTAAATGTCCGGAAAATTCTCGCGGCTCGTGGTATTCATCGGGTATTGTTAGTCACTTCGGCAATGCATATGCCGCGATCGCTACTTATCTTCAAGCGTCAAGGAATTGATGTTATTCCTGCACCTACTGATTTTCTCATCAGTCAAGGCGATATCCAAGAACTCACCAACACCCCCAAAGCCGCTATCTTAAATTTGTTTCCCGATAGTGACAATTTACAGCAATTT
Source organism: Tolypothrix sp. VBCCA 56010 (assembly GCF_050875635.1). Lineage (NCBI taxonomy): Bacteria > Bacillati > Cyanobacteriota > Cyanophyceae > Nostocales > Tolypothrichaceae > Tolypothrix > Tolypothrix sp. VBCCA 56010. Next base: position 1,325 of record NZ_JBPAOH010000021.1, on the reverse strand, counting down.
ACCAGAGCTTTAAAAGAGTACATTGGTACTGTTGTCTATCGTTTACGCGGTTGGCTTTGAAAAAACTCACAAAACAAAGCTTTCATTTGTAATTCATAATTAATAATTCATAATTTATAATCCTCACTACTACAAACCGAAAGTAGCTAAATAAATACGCAAGCGTATCAATGTCTTAAAAAATACTTGACTATTTTAACCCGCCTAATCGCGGGTTTTGTTTGCGTACCCGCGTTGTTTCCACCCTTCGCGGGCGTGAGGGCGATTGATAAATCGCTATAATTTCAATAGTTAGAAAATCCTAAATCCCTGGGTATCTATAAAAAATGAATAAAAACTTACCCTATATTCTTCGCATTCCTCAACCGGAAATTGAGGAAACCTTTGCCGCTCACCAAACTACCCATGAGTTTTATCACGAAGTTCGGGCGCGGTCAGAGTTTAAGCGTCATTGTGAATGGTATTATATCACAGCAGAACGCAACCGTCAAGACTTAGAAAAAATGCGCGGCGAATTAAATATTTTCCGTTTGTTTCGCCGCCGATAAGAAATTTAGATTATATTATTTCTAGCTCATTATCACGTAAGTGAGCCTTAAATTTTTTACTAAACTTTACTACAAAGGGCAGGTTAGCGCTAATCGGTTTACCTTTCCATTCGGTTGCAATTTGCACTACTTCGCCTTCTGAGCCTTTGATGTCAAAACCCTGACCGCGATGTTCAGGATGATGATAAACTATTACGGATTCTTTCACGCGGACGCGATCGCCAATTTTCATATTAACATTTACACCTAGTTGCTTTTCTACAAGTATCTCCACAGCCATTCCTCATTTGACTTGCTTTTTTGAAAAAATAGACTGCTTGCTTTAGCGAAGATTAATGCTTAAGTAGCTGCTATAAAAACAAAGCCCCGAAATTCAGTCATGCCGTTGGCGCGATCGCCTATCATTAAAAGCCCGTGCAGGCTTTAATAGTAATTAGACGGCAACATGACTAGTCGTCAGGTACTTTAGCAAGAAGTCTCATTTTTTATCTTCGATTTCAAGAGCGTTAAATAAAGCGAGAACTCCAACAGACGCGATCGCGCTAGAGACGTTGCCCTATACCCTCACTCCTGATGGGTAGGCTTACAAGCAAGGAACAACTCGATGACGCTTTTTAAGTGCGCCTTAACGCCAAGATTAATTTTACAACAAATGGGGCATTGGGCAATTTGACGAGGGGAAAGGGGAGTGGGGAGACAAGGAGACAAGGAGAGGGGGAGACAAGGAGACAAGGAGAGGGGGAGACAAGGAGACAAGGAGAGGGGGAGACAAGGAGA